>JBEENF010000416.1:0-3975 GCA_041192325.1 Verrucomicrobiota bacterium | reverse complement strand
ACGGTCAACGAAGAGGGTCCCAGCCGGGTAATGACAAGCACGACGACGATGCCAACGGTGGACACGATGGCCAGCAATCGCAGCCGGTCGACATGATCACTAAGCCAGCCCATCAGCGGAGTGCTCATCGCGGTGGCGACACCGCCGACCGCATAAACCATGGGCAACTCGACTTTTTCGTCCATCCCCACGTTCGTGATGAAGGTGGGGGCGAGAAAGGGAATGAGAATGCCGCCCGCCATCACGAGTACCATTCCCACCGCGAACGCTCGCAGATGGATGCCGTGCGACATAATTTCGCGCATTTGCCGCCAAGGCTGATGGCCCTGGACCGCGGTGCGGATCGGCGGGAGCGTCACGCTGGCGAGGGCGAGGACCATGGCTGCGCAGCCGGCGAGCATATAGAAGGGCGCGTGCCAGCCAAATTTTCCGGCCAGGACCAAGCCTGCCGGAACGCCCAGCACCGAAGCGACAGGGAACGCCGCCATCACAAAGCTCATGGCGCGGCCGCGGCGGGAGGGCGGTGAAACGTCCGCCACCATCGCTGTGACCATGGAACCGGCCAAACCACCGAAGGCGCCTGCCGCCAATCGGGCCAGCAGCAGCGTGTGATGGGTGGGCGCGAGGCCGCACGCGAGCGTGGCGAGGCCAAACCCACCATAAAGAAACAACAGCGCTCGCTTGCGATCGAAACGGTCCATGATGAATCCGCCGGCAAAGCCGCTGAGTGCGGCCGCAATGCCGTAAGCGGCGACCAAGTGCGTGAATTGCGCAGGCGAAATGTCGAAGACCCGCATGAGCAAGGCGCCCAGCGGCATGATGATCATGAAGTCGAGTATGTGCGTGAATTGCACCGCCCCGAGCGTCAGCAACGTGGCGAGTTCACGCCGCGGCGTCAGCGCATGATGATGGGTTGATCCCGACATAGCGGGTAGAGAGTCGAACCTTTTCCCGAAAGCGCAACCGCCACTAGGCGACTACCCCTCGTTCTCTCGCATGTTCGCGCAGGAGCTTCAAAAACTGCTCCGCCCCGCGGCTTTGATACCGCTGCAGGTGACGGATGATCACGAGCTCGCGCGTTGGGGTGGTGCCGGTTATTCGCAGATAGGTCACCGTGTCGCGATCATCCTGCTGGCGGGCGAGTTGGGGAAGAATCGAGATCCCGAGGCCGAGGGAGATGAAGAGCTTCAGGGTCGCAACTTGGGCGCAACGATAACCGATTTTCGGCAGGAAGTTGTGATCCCCAAAAAATCCCCGGATCTGATTCGACAAAGCGCTCAGGTCTCCCAGCGAGATAAACGTTTCGTCCACCAGATCGCTGATACTGATTTCGGTACGGCTGGCGATGGGGTGATTTTTGCCGACGGCAAGCAGCAGGGGTTCGGTGAGCAAAGGTTCAATGGAAACGCGGTGATCCTTTACGGGGAGGGGAACAACGGCGAGATCAAGCTCCCCCTCCACGACCGCCCTCACCAGATCGTTTCGAAAATCTTCCCGAGCGTGCACCTGCAGATTGGGGTAGAGGTGGCGGCATTCCGCGATAAAGGGGGTGATCAGGTAAGGCATCACGGTTTGTACCGCCCCAACAGTGATTTTCCGGCCCAGCGCGGGATGATCACTGAGTTCCTTGGTCGCATTTTCCACCTCAAAAAGGATTCTGCGCGACCGTTCAAGGAAAGCCGTGCCCGCTTCCGTTAGAACCGCCTTTCGTCCCAGTCGGTGGAACAGTTTGTGACCAACCTCCTTTTCAAGATTTATTATCTGCTGACTAAGAGAAGGTTGAGTGATGTGACTTCTTTCGGAAGCTCGGGTGAAATTGCCGGTTTCGGCGACGGCGACAAAGTAACGAAGCTGCGATAATTCCATAGTTCTAGGCTATCGATGATATAGGAAGTGTCGATTTCAACTATTGAAATCTTCCGCTATACTCCGCACGTCGATCTTCACCGATCGGCGATCAACCTATGAAGAACAACCTACTCGTCCTTGTGGCCTTTGCCGGCGTCACCGCCCTTGCCGCACTCTTGCTCACTTTCCGTTTCCCGGTTTCCGCGGAATACGCCGCCGGTTATGCCAGCGTCCTGGCTCTGCTGGGCATGGCTGCGCTCGAATACCGCATTAACTGGAAACGGCTGTTAGGCCGGAGTTAAGCCTCCGCCACAGCTAACGTAAAACAGGGGCCCGAAGTAATTCGGGCCTCTTTTATTTTCAGCCGCCGGTCCTACCGCCAACTCAAGGCCTGACCAACGCCGCACGAGTCAATCGATCATCCCCGTCATTCGGCGCCGGTTGAATCCCCAGAGTCGCGCAGAGGAGGTTATAGACGTGAATGTTCTCCACGGGTTCGATGGTGACGCCGGATTTAAAGGCGGGGCCATGCGCGATGAAGATGCCCCTCATCAGTTCCAAGGCGTTGTCGTAGCCATGTTCACCCTTGAGCCGATAATCCCGGGTGGACGCCATGGCGGCGCGACGTTGAATTCGCCAGCCCTGCTCGGACACCACCCAAACCGCCGGGATACGCGGATTGTCACGCAGGTGCCAGCGCTCGGGCAGATCTTCCGCCCGGTAAACTTTGTAGGTGGCGGGCAACGCGGCGAGCTGCCGCACGAGAGCCCCGGCGTCTCCGTCGAGTGGTCGCAAGCCCGCAATGGGCCCGTCGAAATCCACCTGCACGTTCTTTAGGTCGACGTAATCGTCGAGGATGATGGTCTTGGTCTGCCCGTTGGTGGGAGCCATGCCGTGATCCGAAACGATCACGAGGTTTAGGGGAATATTTTCCAAGCGCGCCCGGCGGGTGATGCGGCCTATCCGCTCGTCGAGCAGCTTGATGGCTGCGACGGTCGCGTCGGAGTCGATGCCTTGGTAGTGGGCCGTGGAGTTGGTCTCCTCCAGATAGAACGTGATGATGTCCGGCCGCTGGTCGCCGGGCAGCGCGAGCCACTGGAAGAGTTCTTCAAACCGCTTTTCGAAAGACACCCGGTAGTCGAACGGCATGACGATCGTCGCCCGGTGGTCGCCAAAAGCGACTTCGGAACCCACCCAGAAATAGCACGCGCTCCTGCGCCCCTGCTTTACGGCCGTTATCCAAATCGGTTCACCTTTCCACCACTTGGCATCCCGTTGTGCCGCGGTGTTGCGGTAGTTGAATACCGCGCCCAGCTCAGGATCGAAAAAGTTGTTCCCGATGATGCCATGATGCGCCGGGTAGAGACCCGTGACGATGGAGTAGTGACTGGTGAAGGTTTGGGAGGGAAACGATGGAATCAACCCGCGGGCGGAGACCCCTTCGCGTTGCAGTTGCCGCAGGTGCGGGGTTTCCTCCGGGTGCAGCCCACAATAATCCGCCCGAAATCCATCGAGTGAAATCAGCAGCACGGGCGCATGGGCCGCGGTCGCAGTGGCTCCCAAGGCAGCCTGCACTGACATTACTCCCCACAATCCGAGCCAAATGCGGATCATCTTCGCAGGGTCACGAGGGTGGCGCCCCATGAACCGGTGGTTTGGTCACCCCGCCGGAAAGAGGCCACCAAAGGGGAATTCCGGAGCAAGCCGTGCACCGTCGTGCGAAGGGTCCCAATGCCTTTGCCATGAATGATCCGGATGTCGTGAATGCCGGACCGCGCGCACTCCGCGAGATAGGCGGGAATCAGTTCACCGAGATCCTGCGGGCGAAACGTGTGCAGATCCAACTCGCCCGTAATCGGGAACAGGGTCGGCGCATCCTCATTCGCAAGTGAAGGCATCTCCTGGTCACGGCGCTTTCCCGGGAGGAGAGTCGCCTGGCGGGGGGGGCGGCGGCGGCGGCACATCGGGTATGGCCGGAGGGAGCTCTTCCATTTTCAATTTTTGCGGGAGTTCCGGCCCAGCTGCAGGGGTGTCGCCCTCCGGTGTCGGCGTTTGGACGGGATCACTAACTGTCGGCGCCTGACTGTCATGTGGGACAGAGTCCTGCCCATAGTCACCCGCCTCGTT
>JBEENF010000415.1:0-3983 GCA_041192325.1 Verrucomicrobiota bacterium | reverse complement strand
GTCACCGCCGCATCGCGCACTCCTGAGACGGCGCGCAGGGCGTTCTCAATTTCTCCGAGTTCGATCCGGAAGCCGCGTAATTTCACCTGCTCGTCCGCCCGGCCGCGAAACTCTAGTGCCCCGTTGCTCAGCCAACGCACGACATCGCCGGTGCGGTACATTCGCGCGCCCGTAAAGGGATCCGGCCGGAAACGTTCTGCATTCAGTTTCGGACGTTGCCAGTAGCCAACCGCGACCGAGCAGCCGCCCAAATACAGTTCGCCCCAAACCCCGATGGGCGTCGGGTTGTCATACGCATCCAGCACATAAGCCCGGGTGCCAGCCAGCGGTCGTCCGATCGGAATGCCCCCAGTTACGGTCTCGCCCGTGAAGGACGACGCCTCAAAGACGGTGGTGGTGATCGTTGCTTCCGTGGGGCCGTAGGCATTTAGCAACCTCACGCCTGGTGCGATATGCTCTTGCCACCGCCGCAGGCGCCCAAGTGCAGCTTGTTCGCCGCCAATCGCAACCAGTCGAACCGATGGCGGCATTTCCACGCCTCCCAGCGCATCAACTAATTCATGCCAGAACGCGGTGGGTAGATTCAAAACGGTAACGCGATCGGCCGTTAGTTGGCGGCAGAAGCTCCCCAACGAACGCGCAGCGTCCTCGGCCCGCAAAACCACGGTCGCCCCCCGCAGCCAGGTTGGAAAAACTTCCTCGATCATCACGTCGAAGCTCAAAGCGCAAAACTGGAGCACTCGATCGGCAGCAGTGAGCGCGAAGAGATCGGCGATGGCGCAGTTGTGCTGCCATAGCGCTCCGTGGGAAACGGCCACGCCTTTGGGTTCTCCGGTCGAACCTGATGTGTAAATCAGATACGCGACGTCGGCCGGCTTGGACCGAACCTGCGATAATCTGCCTGTTCGTGGCCGTTCTCGCAAATTATCGAGGTGCAGCTTGGGAATAGAGATCCCCTTCAGCGAAATCGGGTTCGCTTGGGAAACCACCAAGGCCGTGGCTTCGGAATCCCGAAGCATGAATTCCAGCCGCGAACCAGGATACGACGGATCCAAAGGCAGGAACCCAGCCCCGGCTTTGAGTACTCCCATTAGGGCCGCGCCAAGCTCCACTCGTCGGTCAAGGCAAATGGCCACGATGTCGCCGGGCCGCACGCCCAGAGCACAAAGATCTTTCGCCACCTGATCAGAAAGGGAATCCAAGTCCGCGTAACTGAGTTCTCCCCCTGCGCCGCGGATAGCGATGGCGCCGGGCGCACGTGCGACCTGTTGCGCAAACCCCTCGAGCACTGTTCCCGGCGGCGCGAGTGCCGCCCCGGCGCCGCCCCACGTCTCGATCAGCCTGAATCGCTCTGCGGCTTGCAAAAGCGGCAGCTCGCCCACGCGCGTTGCGGGCTGCAGGATAATCGCCTCCGCCAGGACGAACAAATGTCCGGCCCAAGCTGCAATCGTATCAGGCGCGAATCGCGGCGCCGCATACTCAAAGACACCGGCCAGGCCGTCTTTCGTTTCTTCCAGCGACAATGTGAGCTCGAATTTTGCCGTGCGGCCCTCGAATTGCAGCGGAGTCGCGCCTTCCAGTGCAAAGCCCACTCGAGCCTCGGACTCACTTTGCCACGCGAACATCACCTGCGCCAGAGGGGTGCTCCCGGACATTCGCCTCGGCTGCAGTTCCTGCACCAGCAGTTCAAAGGGCATTTCGTTGTGGGCCAGCGCCGCCCTGACTCCTTCGCCGAACTCTGGCAGGAAAACGTTAAAGGAAGGATTAGCTGCAAGGTTCCCGCGAAACACGACGGTGTTCACGAAACATCCGATCAGCGGCTCCAACTCCACCCGCGTGCGGCCTCCTACCGGACTGGCGACCAAAATGTCGGTGGAGCCCGTGAGTCGGGCCAGCAAGACCTGGAACGCCGCGAGCCAGGCCACAAAAGGCGTGACTCCCGCTCGCTGCGCCAGCGTGCGCATACCGTTCGTCACCGGCTCAGGAAGAACAAACCGATAGACCGAACCAGCGCTCACGTCTGACGCACTCCGCGGAACTTCGCTCGGGAGTTCGAGCACAGGCGGAGCGCCGGCGAGAGCGTTCCGCCAAAACGCGACGTGCTCATCTCTACGCGCCCCATCCATCCGGCTCCGTTGCCACCAGGCATAATCGGCGTATTGAAGAGGCGGAGACGAAAGTGTGAGCGGCTCGCCGCGACGCAATGCCTGATAAAAACCAGCGAGTTCGCGTAGCAAAATAACCAGCGACCCCGCGTCTGCCGCGATGTGATGCACCGTAAGGGTGAAAACGATTTCGCGGTCAAGGCGGCCCACCGCGGCGCGGATCGGAAGGTCACGCTGCAGATTAAAAGGACGTTGCGCCTGATCTTCGGCGAATCGCAACCAGGTTGTTTCCGGAGATTCCGCTGCGCACAATCGCTCCAAGGTGCTCACCGGCAAGGGCACGACTGCGGGAGGAAGCACGCGTGCGGCCGCAGCGCCCTCCCGCTCCGCGTAGACTGTCCGGAGGACCTCGTGACGTGCGACGATACCGGTCAGCGCCGACTGCAGCGCTTTGATATCGATGTCACCACGCAGCCGGAAAGCGCGGTTGATGTGGTAGGTGGTGGACCCCGGCTCGAGCCGTTCCAGAAACCAAATTCTCTCCTGCGCAAAGGAGAGCGGCAACCACGTTTCGTGCCGGGTTGGGGCGAGCGGGAGATCACCCGCTTGCCCGGGGGCCACTTTCAATAGCTGAACGTACAACGCTTGGCGCGCGACCGAAGCATGCTCGAAAAGCGCTTGGGGCGACACTTCGATTGCGAACGTTCGCAGTATCCGGGCGGCTACTTGCATCGCCATGAGCGAGTGGCCTCCCACCGCAAAGAAATCGTCGTGTCTCCCGATGCCAGGTCGGCCCAACACCTCCGACCATATCTGGGCGAGATGTTCCTCGATTGCCCCTTGCGGAAAATCGGAAGCCGGCAGGCATGGCATACCGGGCGTCGGCAGCGAGCGCCGGTCAATTTTGCCGTTTGGGGTGCGCGGCAGGAAAGGCACGATGGTTATGCTTGCCGGCACCATATGCAGGGGTAGCCGCTCCGCCAAAAAGCGGCGGAATTCCTGAGGCCCCAACTCACTCCCACTTTCAATCGCACAATATGCCGCTAGCACCGTCTCGCCATTCGTGCCGGGCAACCCCACTACGACCGTTTCGCGGACCGATGGGTGGCGCTGCAACGCTGCTTCGATCTCTCCGACTTCAATGCGAAACCCACGAATTTTTACCTGGAAATCCTTTCGGCTCACATGACGCACCAGCCCATCCGGGTCGGTGCGGCCTAGATCCCCGGTGTAATATCGCCGCACCTTTGGCTTTCCCGGCACTTCCACAAATCTCGCTGCCGTGAGCTCGGGCTGTCGCCAGTAGCCGGTCGCCAGAAATGCGCTTTCCACTACGATTTCTCCGACCTCGCCTGAAGGCACATCTCTACCGTCCTCATCTTTCAGCCGCACCTGTACGCCTTTAACGGGATAACCCAACGGCAACGACGATCCCGTCTCATTGGCATGGGGATCGACTAGAAGATGGGACACTGTCCCGGTCTCTGTAGTGCCTAAACCAGTATAGATGTGGCAGCTTGCTGTGAAATGCTTACGAACCAGCTCAACCTCCGGCTGGCCCACCGCTTCTCCTCCAAAAATCACCATCCGTACCGCGGGCAAAAGCACCGAATCATCCAATTGCCCAAAAGCCGTACGAAAAAGTGACGCGACCGAGTGATACAAAGTGATGCCTTCGCTGCGCAACCACTCGGCGAGCCGCGCGGGGGTATCCTGGCGTGGATCCCGCGGAAAAAGGGCTGCGCCAAAGAGAAGTGCAGCAGTCAGGGCCCGGGTGGCGCCCATCACTCCAGGCGAATAAAGCCAAGTCATTCGATCGTTCGGTGACCATCCGATCAGCGGCTGCTGCCGCATCGCATTATTTACCGCATTGCGATG
>JBEENF010000414.1:0-3996 GCA_041192325.1 Verrucomicrobiota bacterium | reverse complement strand
TCCTGGAAAGCCGTCGTGGGCCGGGCAAAAATTACCCCGGAGGGGCCAGTGTGGATGGCGGGCTATGGGGCCCGCACCGTCGAGGGTGAAAGCGCGCTGCACGATTTGTGGGTGAAAGCGCTCGCGTTGGAGGATTCCCAAGGGCGCAAGGCGGTGATCGTCACCGCCGACAATTGCGGCGCGCCGAAGGCCGTCGCCGAGCGCCTCGCCGCCGCCCTTCGACAAAGCCACGGGCTCGCGCGCGAAGCGGTGCTGCTGAATTTTTCCCACACCCACAGTGGCGCCGTGATCGACGGACTCACGCTGCCCATGTGGGACTTCACGCCGCCGCAGTTGGAACGTATCCTCGCCTACAACCGGCGTTTCGAGGCGCAGTTGCTCGCGGCCGCTGATGCGGCGTTACGCGACCTGAAGCCAGCCACGTTGAGTTGGGGAAAATCCATGGCGACCTTCGCGGCTAACCGGCGTAACAACAAGGAAGCAGACGTGCCGAAGCTTCGTGCCGAGGGCAGAGTGGTCGGCCCCGTGGATCACGAAGTGCCCTTGGTCGCGGTGCACGATGGCAACCGCCGGCTGAAAGCCGCGCTTTTCGGTTACGCCTGCCACACGACCACCCTGAGCCTGAATCAGTTCAGCGGCGACTACGCCGGATTCGCCCAGCTCGAAATTGAGCGACGGTACCCCGGCGTGACCGCCCTCTTCACGGCGGGCTGCGGCGGCAACGTGAATCCCCTGCCGCGGCGCACCGTCGAGCTCGCCACGGATTACGGCCGGCAGCTCGCCGACGCGGTCGATCGCGCGCTCGCAACGCCGATGACTCCGCTCACGGGCGGCCTGCGCTGCGCGTTCGATTATCCGACGCTGCAGTTTGCCTCCATCCCAACGCGTTCGCAGCTCGAAGCGGGCGTGGCGCACAAGGACAAATACGAAGTGCAGCGTTCGCAGTTCCTGCTCGGCAAACTCGCACGCGGAGAAACAATTCCCACCAGCTACGATTATCCGGTACAATGCTGGCGCCTGGGCGACCTGAAGCTGATTGCCCTGGGCGGCGAACCGATGGTCGAGTACGGGCTGCGGCTGAAGTCGGACCTTGGCGCCAACACGATGGTGCTCGGCTATTCCAATGACGTACTCGCGTATATTCCAAACGAACGTGTGCTGCGCGAGGGCGGTTACGAAGGCGACACCGCCATGCGGCTCTGGGGCCACCCCAGTCCATGGGCCACCGGCATCGAAGAGAAAATCGTGGCGAGCGCGCTCAAGCTCGCCCGCCGCTAACCACCTCCGAAGACGTCGCAGGTTCGCCCTCCGCATCACGCCCCGTACGGTTAGAAGCCCAATGCAATGACTCGGCGGACGCGGGTAAATCACGCTGCCCCGGTGTGCGCCCCTCAGCGGACGCTTCTCAGGCTGAAGACGAGAAAGTTGTCGAGTTCGCTCAGGCTGTTGAACCGGCGTTTCCCCTCGACCATTTTTCGGATGAGATTTTCAACGCACGCCACCAGCTTCTGGTAATAGGCGACGTGCAGCGGATTTTTCAGCGGTCCGTTTTCGTTGACGCCCGCCCACTCCACCTTGTCGGCTTTGTAGCCGGCGGGATCGTCGCGGTATGCGGTCAGGGAAGCTTGGATAAGATCGTCCGTTTTGCCGCGACCCAACCGGTCGCGCAGGATGAGCAAAAGCGCGGTGGCGGTGCCCCGCACGCGATCGTCGTTCCATTTGATCTTCAGCGCCATCGTCCGTTGTCCGCTTTATTTCAACTTTCGTCAACCGGCGGTCCGTGCAAAGGCCCCGCGCCCGTCCGCCCGTATCCGTCTGGACCAATGCATGAAAAAAAGAATGCTGCTTGACCATGAACATCATCGTCGCGGCTCTCGTGTTTCTACTGGCCGGCCTGGCATTGCAGGCGCAAACGCGTTCGGGCGACTCGACGTGGCGCGATCTCGAGCGCTCCCCGCTGACGCTGGCCCACCCGGGCAGTCAGTTGAAGGATCACATCTATGAACGCTCGCGCCGGTTCTTTGCCGCCGGCGACGCGGCCCGGGATGCATTGCGATCACCGGCCGAGGTGCGGGGCCGGCAGGAGGAAGTTCGCCGCGGGATCATCGAAGGGTTGGGCGGTCTCCCCGCAATGGATACGCCACTCAACGCGCGACTCACCGGCGTGGTGCAAGGCGACGGATTCACGATCGAGAAGATAATCTTCGAGGCGCGACCCCGACATTACGTCACCGCCAACCTTTACTTGCCGGCGAACCGCCCGCCCGGCCGAAGCGGAGCGGTGCTCTTTCTATCCGGACATCACGCCACTGCGAAGCAAGCGCCGGAATATCAGGATGTCTGCCAGACCCTGGTGCGCGCCGGGCTGATCGTGTTTTCCGTTGATCCGATTGGCCAGGGCGAGCGCTGGAGCTATTGGGATGCGACGGCGCAGACGGCAGCGGTCGTCGCCGGCACGCGGGAGCATGACCAGGCCGGCACGCAATTACGCTTTATCGGCGAAGCGCTCGGCCGCTACTTCGTCCACGATGCGATGCGCAGCATCGATTATCTGCTGTCGCGGGCCGAGGTGGATCCGGCGAAGATTGGCGTGACCGGGAACTCCGGGGGTGGCACGCAGACGGCGCTGGTGATGATGGCCGATCCGCGCGTCGCCGCGGCGGCTCCGGCAACTTTCCTGATGTCGCGGGAAACGTATCAGCGCACCGGACAGGCACAGGACGCCGAACAAATCTGGCCGGGGTTCACGAGCCGCGGCTTCGATCACGAGGACGTCTTGCTGGCAATGGCGCCGAAGCCGGTGTGTGTCCTCGCGGTGAAATGGGATTTTTTCCCGATCGAAGGCACACGCCGAACCGTCAGCCGCGCCCGCCGTGCGTGGGAATTGTTTCCCGGTGCGCCGGCGCCCGAGTTGGTCGAGGACGACTCGATTCATTCCTACACTCCGCGGCTGGCCGTCGCGGCGGCGCGTTTCTTTGCGCGCCACCTACTGGGGCGCGAAGTCGACCTCACCGGGTTCAAACCCAAGGCGTTTCCCCATGAGGTCCTCAACTGCACGAAATCGGGTCAGGTGCGGGGAGAGCTGGCCGACGCTGAATTTGTCTTCGAGACGGCCACCAAAAAACGCATGGAAGTCGAGCAGGCCCGCGCGGCGCTCACCCCGCTTGCGCGACAACGCCAGGCGATCGAGTGGCTGCGCGCCGCGGTGAACAACGGGAGGGAGAACTCGCCGCTGAATCCCCGTCGCACCAACCGAGGGGCCATGACGGTCGGGTCGCTCTCCGTAGAAGTCGCGTTCTGGTATTCCCAACCCTACCTCGCAAATTTGGGAATGCTTTTTCGCCCGCACACGCGCGCCTCGCGCCCGCTTCCGGTTACGATCGCGATTTGGGATGATGGCACCGCGGCGCTGTCCCGGCACAGCGCATGGATCCAGGCGGAATGCGACCGCGGGCGGGCAGTATTTGTCGTCAACCTGGCCGGGGTGGGCCCACTGGCGCCCGACATGATCAATGCCGCGCCCGACCGCTCGGGCACGTTTCGGAAGTTGACCGACGATTTGGACTGGATGGGCGACAGCCTCGTCGGCTTGCGCACCTTCGAGGCGGTCCGCGCCATCGAAGCCCTTGCGGCGTGGCCGGACCTCGCGGCCGACGACATTAGGTTTTACGGGTCCGGCAAAATGGGGGTGCACGCCCGGCTTGCCGCCGCGCTCACGCCCAGGGCGAAAGGTTCCGAATGGGTCGACGGTTTCGCCTTCTCCGACTTCTTGCGCACGAGAGTGGCGCCAACTGCTGAGGTGAAACCCTACAGTCTCCCCGGCGTGCTGCGCGTGTTTGATGTGAACGATCTCTAGTCAGAAGCTGTTATCATGTCCTGACTCTTTATGCTTCCCGTCGCCGGCGCCTCGGGGTCGCGGTCATCACGCTGCCAGCCCGGCGACTTACACGCACCTCATCGAACATCGCTGGCCTGACCGGTTGCACGAGTTTTTCT
>JBEENF010000413.1:0-4002 GCA_041192325.1 Verrucomicrobiota bacterium | reverse complement strand
ACGTGGACGGCTGCACAGACCGTGGCCACACTGGATGCCAGCGGCAACCCCACCGGCGCCGGCGCGATTTTGCCCGGCTACACGGACAGGGTAAGCGAATGGCGTCCGCTCGCGACGAGCACGGTGAACAGCGCCGCCCAGTCCACGCAGAAAATCGGCAAGACTTGGAATTACCAGGTCGGTGGAGTGCACAATTTCCAGAGCCTGAAGATCGACTACGACGCGTACAACTCCGTCTCCGACGCGATCTATCCCGGCAACAAGACGTTCACGTTCAATGCGGCCGGAGTCGGCCTGCGGATCGAACGAAAAGACGAGCCCTACAAGCCGACCATCACGCAGACCGGCGGCCCGGACATGACCAAGCTCAGCTCCTATGCCACCAACACGTATGCCATCGCGGCCATGACGGGGCAGGACGAATACTGGGGCGGTTCGATCAACGTGAAGCAGCAAATCCAAACGGTCGTCCCCACTTATATCAAAGTGGGGCTCCGGGAGCGCGAGCAGACCCGCAAGAACCAAAACACGCCCTGGACCGGGAGATATACGGGGGTCAACGGGGTGATAAACCACGCGCAATTCCTGAACCCCGACACTGAAAATGTAATTTTCGACGGTCGGTATCCATCGTTGCCCACGCCCACCTGGCCCGGCCGGGACACCCCGGGTTCCTCCTACAACTATACCGGCTTCAACGTCGACACCTTGCTGCGGACCAATCCGGAACAATTTACCCGGAACACGGCCGCCGACCTGCAAACTCAACTCACCGGCAACACGTCCTTCAAGGAGACCATCAAGGCTGCTTACCTGATGGGCAGTTTCGATCTGGGCAAACTGTCGGTCACGGGCGGTCTTCGCGTGGAAGACACCAAGACCAAGGGCACGGGCGCGCTGTCCGGCATCACGTCGGAGGAACGAGCCCGGCGGGCAGCCTTTGTCGGGACGGTCACGGAAGCGGAAAGCATCCGCCGCACGATCGCGGAATTTGGCGGCCGGCAAACGCTCACGGGTGAATATCGTTCGGTTTTCCCCGGACTGCACTTCAAGTTTGAACCGATTCCCCGTCTGATCACGCGGCTGAGTTATGCGACGAATGTGGGCCGGCCAGGCATTGGACAGCTCATTCCCCGCACGACCGTCAATTTTGACTCGCAGACGATCGCGACGAGCAACCCGAGTTTGAAGCCGCAATACGCGAACAATTTCGACCTGGGCGCGGAATATTATTTCGAACCCGCAGGCGTCGTTTCCGCCGGAGTATTCATCAAGGAAATCAAGAGCTTCATCTTCACGCAAGGCGGCGCGGTCGTGGGTAACGGCAGTGAAAATGGATTCGGCGGCGAATATGCCGGTTACCAGCTGACGACCCAATATAACGGCGGCTTCGCCAAGCTGAAGGGGTTCGAGTTCAATTACAGCCAGCAATTCACGTTTCTGCCCGGCTGGTTGAGCGGTTTCGGCGCCTACATGAATTACACGCGCATGCAGGTTGAAGGTAACTATGGCTCGGGCGCCGCGATCGCCCTGGCGCCCACCAGCGAAGTGGCGGGCTTCAATCCCGAAGTCGGCAACGTGGGAATTTCCTACATCAAGAATAAGGTGAGCATCCGCTTCCAGTTCAACCACGCGGGGCGGTATCTGGTCACCTTCAATGCCAACCAGTCCCGCCTGATCTACTCCCCGTCCCGCGATGTGCTGGATATCAAGACGACCTATCAGTTGACGCGCCGCTTGGGGGTGTATCTCGACGTCTCGAATGTGTTCGCCCAAGGTGATCGCGTGCGGGTGTACTATGGCGGCCGGCCCAATACGCTGCTCAAGATGGGGCCGCAGTTCTTCTTCGGCTTGAACGGCCGGCTGTAAACACAACGGTTTTTACCGGAGGAAACGCTTTCCTCCCACGAACCACGGACGCGATTCGCGTCCGTGGTTTTTTTTCGCGCGACGGCGGTGTAAAACTCCGTCCACTCGAAGCGAGAAGCGGCCCAGCACCGCGGTGGCGCCCCACGGGTGGTGACGCGCCAAAGGCAGCCCGCGGCCATTCGTGCCTTGCGGGCTGACCGGGGCGCCCGGGTGCAGCCGAAGGAAACGGCTGAGGTGGCGTGAGCCCCGCGCCGGGGCAGAAGCAGCGCGACGGCACACGTCCGTCGCGGCGATCAACCCCCGATGCCCAGCGGCAGATCAGCCGGAGCTCGGAGCATCAGCCGCGACTCTGCTGCGCCGCCTACCTCCGCTTGCTTTGCGCGATTCACAAAAAAAGCCGCGGCGGTGATGCCACGGCTTTTTGACGAAAGAGATCAGGCGGATGTTTTACTGACAGGCTTCGCACTCCCCACCGTTGCGCATGGCTTCGATCGAACACGCGGTCTTTTCCTCGGCGGTGTAGGACTTCTTGCCCGGCCCGGTTAGCGCCGCGGCTTGGGCGTCGGCTTTCATCTGTTCCAAGCTGTGGCTGCCGCCCACATCGCCGCTGTTCTGGCCGCCGTCCTGGCCTTCCTTGATCGCCCCCCGGACTTCCTTCTTCACCGCGATCGTGGCCTTCTCGATGTTGGAGGCGCCGAGTGACCGCAGATAATAAGTCGTCTTCAAGCCCACGTGCCAGGCTTGTCGATACATGTGGCTCAACGTCTTCAGGTCGGGCGTCTTGATCCAGAGATTCACCGACTGCGCCTGGTCGATCCATTTCTGCCGGCGCGCAGCGGCGTCCAGAATCCACTTCGGATCAATGTCGAAGGCCGTGAGGTACTTCACTTTCAGGTCGGCCGGGATCCGTTCGACGTCCTTCAGCTCACCATCGAAATACTTCAGACTGTCGATCATGTCCTGGTCCCACAGGCCGCGCGCCTTGAGATCCTTCACGAGGAAGGGATTCAACACGATAAACTCGCCCGACAGGTTCGATTTTACGAACAGGTTCTTGTAAGTCGGCTCGATGCAAGGCGACGTCGCGGTAATGTTGGAGATCGTCGCCGTGGGGGCGATCGCCAGGCAGTTGGAGTTGCGCATGCCCTGCAGCGAAATTTTTCCGCGCAGCGGGTTCCAATTCATCTTGCCGCCGCGCGGCACTTCCACGGGCACGCCGCGTTCCTTTTCCAAGAGATCCAGGGTGTCCTGCGGGAGCAGCCCGCGATCCCACTTCGAGCCCTTGTAGCTGGAGTAGGCGCCGCGCTCTGCGGCCAGGTCTGAACTGGCTTCATACGCATAGTAGGCGATCGCTTCCATCGCCTCGTCGCTGAACTCCACCGCTTCCGGCGACGCGAAGGCGTGGCCGCGCATATACAGCGCGTGCGCCAGACCCATCACGCCCAAGCCGATGGGGCGGTGGCGCAGGTTCGACGTCTTGGCGGACGGCGTCGGGTAGAAGTTGATGTCGATCACGTTGTCCAGCGCGCGGACGGCCAAGCGGATCGTCTCGCGGAGCTTGGTATGGTCGAGCTGGCCGTTGGGCAGCAGGTGCGTCTCAAGAATCACGGATCCGAGATTGCAAACGGCGGTCTCGTCGTTGGACGTGTTCAGCGTGATCTCGGTGCAGAGATTCGACGAGTGAATGATGCCGGCGTGGTCCTGCGGCGAACGAATGTTGCAGGGGTCCTTGAACGTGATCCACGGGTGCCCGGTCTCGAAAAGCATGGAGAGCATTTTCTTCCACAGCTCGAGCGCCTCGACCTTCTGGCCCTGAATCTGGCCCTGTTCGGCGAGCTGCTCGTATTCGAGGTAACGTTTCTCGAAGGCCCGGCCGTAGAGATCGTGCAGGTCCTTTACCTGATTGGAGCGGAAGAGGGTCCAGTGCTGCCGGGCCTCCATCCGCTTCATGAACAAGTCGGGAATCCAGTTCGCCGTGTTCATGTCGTGCGTACGGCGGCGGTCGTCACCGGTGTTCTTGCGCAGTTCGAGGAACTCGAAGATGTCGTTGTGCCAGGTCTCGAGGTAGGCGCAGCCGGAGCCCTTGCGCTTGCCGCCCTGGTTGACGGCGACGAGCTGGTCGTTGTGCAGCTT
>JBEENF010000412.1:0-4004 GCA_041192325.1 Verrucomicrobiota bacterium | reverse complement strand
GCCCGCGAGTAGGCGGGTCCGTCCGAATGTCCGGGAGCGCGCGGTTCTCTCTCGCAGGTTTCCCTCGCCCCGCTTTGGTACCCATCTGCACCACTCTGCGCCGGCCCGTTAAAGCGACGGAGAAAGTTCAAGATCAACGCTACTCCACTATGCTTATGAAACGCCTGTTCATCTTCTTCGCCGGCTGCCTCCTCACCGCCGCTCCCACCCAGGCCCAAGACTGGGCCAAGACGCGGGTCGAAAAGTCCCCCCGTCACTTGGAATGGGTGACCGTCAAACACGGTAATCGCGAAGTGGGTTGTTACGTTGGCTATCCGGAAATCAAGACGAAAGCCACCGCGGTGCTCGTCATCCACGATATTTTCGGCCTCTCCGATTGGGCCCGCCTCGTCGCGGACGACCTCGCGGCGGAAGGTTACATTGCCATCGTCCCCGACCTGCTGTGGGGGTCCGGCGCCAAGGGCGGCGGCACGGCCGAACTCGCGAGCGATCAGGTCGGTTTGAAAATCCGCGCGCTGCCCGCCGAACAAATCACGGCCGACTTGAATGCCGCCGCGTCCTATGTGGCCAAGCTCCCGGCGTGCAATGGCAAGGTTGCCGTCGCGGGATTCTGTTGGGGCGGAAGCCAAAGCTTCCGGTATGCTACGAACAACAAGGATCTAAAGGCTGCCTTCGTGTTTTACGGGGATGGCCCCACCGAATCCGCCGCGATCGCGCGGATCAACTGTCCCGTGCTCGGCTTCTATGCGGGCAATGATGCGCGCATCAACACGACAGTGCCAAAGTCTGAGGAACTGATGAAGGCCGCGGGGAAACCCTACGAGGTGGTCTACTACGAGGGATCGGGCCACGGCTTCATGAAGGCCGGGCAGGCTCCCGCGCCCGCGGCCGACGCCGGCCAAAAGGCGGCCGCTATGTACGCCGCCAACAAGACAGCCCGCGAGGCTGGCTGGCAGCGCTGGTTGGCGCAGTTGAAGCGACTTTGAGCCAGGTTGGTGCGGTTGGACGCACGGCTACTCGCTTTCCCCCCACCTCTTCGTTTGCGCTTCAAGCCGCGCGGCAAACCCGGCGGTAAAGCGCTTCGTAACGCGGCACGATCGCATCGGCGGAAAACATCTGTCGCGCGCGACGCTGAGCCGCGCGTCCCATCGCAGCGCGACGACGGGGATCAGCCAGCAGCGCTTCGACCCCCCGCGCGAGCGCCTCGGCATCGCCTGGCGGAGCGAGCACTGCGCTTTCGCCGTCAACGACCACCTCAGGGATGCCGCCCACCGCAGTCGACACGCTCGGGCAGCCATACCACATCGTTTCAAGCAGGCTCAGGCAGAAACTTTCGCTCTCGGAAGTAAACAGGCCCAAATCGGCGGCCCCCAGATAATCTTCGATTTGCGCGACCTTCTCTTTGACGACAATTTTCTCCTGGAGTCCCAGGCGCCGCACCTGATCGATAAACGGGCCGAAATCGCCGCCGGCCAGAATCACCAGCTTGAAGCCGGCTTTCGGGTGAATGCGTGCTGCTGTTTCCAGCAGCAGATCGATGCGTTTCACCGGCCGAAGGTTCGACGCGTGCAAAACCATCGCCTCATTCTTCAAACCCAGCTCCCGACGCACGTCCGCGCGTGTTCGCTTTGCCTCGGCGGGGGCGAAAAAATTGTGGATCACGTCTAGCGGCTTGTCGAAAGCGAGCAACCGCCGCGTTTCGTCGCGCAACCACCCCGACACCGCGGTAACCGCATCAGATTGGGTGAGCGCATGGCGGATCGCGGGCCCGTACCCCGGGTCGCGACCCAGCAGAGTCGTGTCGGTGCCGTGCAAAGTCGTTACAACCCGTGGGCGCTGGGCGGCCGGCAACATCGACCGCGCCAGGATCGCGGCCGTGGCATGGGGAACCGCATAGTGAACATGCAGCACGTCCAGCGTGTGGTCCCGGCTGACTTCCGCCATCTTCACGGAAAGCGGCAAGGTGTAATCGGGATACTTAAACAGCTCGTAATCGTTGATCACCACCGGGTGAAAGTGCAACCGGGGCGCATGGGCTGGCATGCGAAACGGCCGTTCGTAACTGATAAAATGAACTTCATGGCCGCGTTTTGCCAATTCACCGCCCAGCGCTGACGCTAGGATTCCGCTGCCCCCGACCGTGGGATAACAAGTGATGCCAATCTTCAGCGCCCGCTGGGAAGTCATGGGAGCAAGTCCTTTGGCCACGCGGCTCAAAACCGCCGGGCTCCGCGGTGAATTTCCTCCAGCGAGCCAAACACCAGCGGATCGTTTGACCAGAGTGGGATCGCCGCCTCGACTCCGCAGCGCGCGCCGTGCAGTCTCGCGCGCGCCAGTTGCAATTCGACGTAAGGGCGGGTCTTTGCCTGCGTGGCATGCGCCTGCATGGCGGCAGTCCAAGCCGCGACAACGGCCGGGCTGGAAACCTCAATCAAGACCGGTTGGGCCTGCAGTTCAGCTTCGACCGTGATCGCATAAAACAACAGGGCATCGATCACGTGGGCCGGCGCGCGCCGCAACTCATTCACGCCGCCGTAACGTGCCAGCCGGGCCGCGTCGCGGGTCATCCGTCCCAGGACGGCATGGTCCGGATGTTGATTACCCACCGGAGTTGGAGCGAGCACGATGCCGGGGCGAACGCGCCGGATGATTGCCGCCAGTTTCATCGCATGGACGAGGCGCGCTTCAAAGTGCGCGTCGCCACCGAAATCGAGAAATTCCAATGTGGCGCCCAGGAGCGCCGCCCCTTTTTTCGCCTCCGCCGTTCGCGTCTTGGGACTACCATGAGTGGCGGCTTCACCGCGCGAGCATATGACCAGGTGCGCGGACCGCCCCGCCTGCGTTTCCCGCGCCACGATGCCGCCACAGCCAAACTCAATGTCATCGGGGTGCGCTCCCAGCACGAGCAACGGATCGCTCCGGTCCATCGTCTCCATGGCGGATGGATTCGCGCGCCCGCGCCCGGCGGGCGCGGAAGTTTGATCAGGTGTAGGCTTCATCCGAACGTTCAACGGGGTCTCGCTGCACAAAGGTGATCTCCGGGGCGTCCGCACAACGCAAGTACGCCTGCTCACCCGCTCCGCTGATGTAGTGGGTGCAGTGAATGACCGATTGCATCCAGCCGAGGCGGGAATCCCGCGTGGGACTGATCTGCTCCTTCGAAAACTGAACCGGTGGCAACGTGAGATAGGAATCGCCGCCTTCGTGCAGTTGCAGGGCACCGGCTTGCCAGCGGGCGCGCACGATTTCGCCGGCGTGGGGAACATCGACAAAATACTCCCCCACGTCGCAGGCGTCGCGGCGCACCGCGGGATCGCCCGAACGCACCACCCGGATGCCATCGAGCAGTCCCATGTGGCGGTACATCTCCAGGCAGAAATCCGCCACATTCGTCGCGCGGGTTTGCTTAAACGCTTCCACCAGCGGAGCGTCGACATAGGCGCCCAATTGGCGGGCCGTGGTCGCCTGCCACGCCTCGGGCACGCGCTTGCAAAACAGCGGCGACCATTTCCGCTGCACCTTGTTTTCGAAGCTGAAATTCAGGGTCGCCGGCTCGCCCGTTTTGCGGTGGCGCAGCGTCGTCTGCGTTTCGCGCGGATCGTGGTCGCTGTCGTGATAGAAGAACACGATCTCACCGCCGATCTCCCGTTGGAGCCGCCGCGCGGTTTGAAACTTGGCGAAAAGAAACCGGCGGGGAAAAAAACCGCACGGCTGCTGGCCAAAACAGATGATCGGAGCGGCGCTCATGCCGCACGCAGAAAGGCCGATTCGGACGACAGTTCCAGACAGATCATCATGAATTCGTGGAAGCGGCGGAGCGCGGTTTGCCGCCGATCAGCGCCTGCAGGACAAGGCTGAAAGCCACGCAGGCGGCGCAGCCGATGGGATTGAGCCAAAGGTAGCCGATCTCCCGCGCCGGATAGGCTTTGCCGAGAAAGAAAATGATGAGCACGGTCGCCTGGGCGGCCAAGGCAGCCCAGAACACCGCCGAGCCTCCGACCTTT
>JBEENF010000411.1:0-4008 GCA_041192325.1 Verrucomicrobiota bacterium | reverse complement strand
CGGACCTTTATGACTTTGTTGCCATGACCGCTGTCGCCTCCAAACCGCCCCGGGCCTACGGCCGGTTGCTGGTGCTCCTCGGGATACCCCTGGTTGCCGTGGGAGTTGCCGCCGCTTACTTCGCCCGCCCGCCGGTCGCGGTGGTGATTAGTCCGGAGATTCGTGAGGTGGTCGACCTCGTGGTGGTCAGTGGCCGGCTCCGCGCCGTGCGGGAAGCGTCAGTGGGCGCGGAACTTTCCGGCACGGTGGAAGAGGCGATGGTCCGCGAGGGCGACAACGTTGCGGAAGGTCAGCCCCTCGCCCGCGTCAGCATGCTGGATTACGATTCCCAATTGCAGCAGGTCAGGGCGGCGCGCGAGGCAGCCGTGGCCGAGTTGCAGGTGGCGGCGCTTTCAGCGGCTCAGTCGCAGCGCGATTTGGCGCGGGTGGAGGAATTGGCGCGTGGCGGTGTGAGTTCCACCGCTGAGCTCGAAGCGGCGCGAAATGTGGCCGCGCGCTCGGAAGCAGCCGAAGTCGCGGCCCGCGCCCGACTCGGCGAAAACGACGCTGCGCTTCGGGTGCTTGAGCGCCAGCTCGCCAAGCGAATCGTGCGGGCTCCGTTTGCCGGCGTGGTGACGCGTCGTACGGTGGAACCGGGTCAAAGCATCATCCCCGGCGCGTCACTTTACCTCGTGGCCGAAATGTCGGTGGTCGAGATCTATGCGGAAACCGATGAGAACAACGTCAAGCGCTTGCGCGTAGGGCAGCCCGCGACCGTGATCGCCCCCGCCTTTCGCGACGAGCCTTTCACGGCCAAGCTGACGCAGATCGGACCCCGCGTTGATTGGGACCGCGGCGTGGTGGGACTTCGGCTGGCGCCGGAAAAGTCCCCGGGTTTTCTGCTGCCGAACATGACCGTCGACGTGAACATCGAGGTGGGGCGGTACCCGCAGGCGTTGACGGCGCCGGCGGCGGCTGTGCTGCGAGCCCAGGATGGAAATTTTGTGCTGATCGCCAGCGGCGATCGCTTCAAACGCCAAGCGGTTTCCGTTTTGGGCGAAAACCCGCAGCATGTCGCAGTGAGCGGGCTGAAATCCGGCGACCGGATTGCGGCGGAAGCGACCAAGGTCTCGACCGATCGTCGATACCAGATGACCCGGCCCCAGCCCTGACGATCCGCCATGAGTTCGTTCGCCCTTTCCGTCGCCTTGCGGCAACTGGCCCACAATCGAGGCCAGACGCTCCTGTCGATCGGGGTCGTGGCCATGAGCGTGACGCTGATCATTTTCACCGCGTCGTTGATCAAAGGCGTGCAGGTGCGGCTCGTGAGCACGATCACCGATTCGATTCCGCACGTGCGCATCATGCCGCGGGAGCGGCAGCCGGAGGTGCTCTGGGACCGGGCCGGGCCCGGCGATCCGGTGATGTTCGTCGGCACGGTGCCGAAGCTCGAACAGCGGCTGCGCAAGATCGAAGGCTGGCAACCGTGGCTCGAGCGGTTCGAGGCGCTCCAGCCTGGGAGCATTACGGCGCTGACGGCGTCGGTGGAGGGCAACGTCGTGATCGCGCGGGAAAGCAAACGCGTCTCCGCGCGTCTCGTGGGGGCGGCGCCGGAGATCTACAACCGCATCATCGATTTGCAGGGCAACCTGATTGCAGGGCGCTTCTTTGGCCTCAACGGCGGCGAGGTCGTAATCGGACTTAAACTCGCGACCGACTTGGGCGTGCGCGTGGGCAACCGCGTGAGTTTGCTGAGCGAAGAAGGCGTGGGCAGCAGCGTCACGGTCGCTGGCATCTATGAAACGGGCTTTGGTTCCGTCGATGGCACTTTGGTCGTCGTGCCGGTGCGGGATGCCCAGTCATTGTTGCGGCTGGGCAACGCGATCACGGGCTTCGGTTTAAAGGTGAGAGACGTCTTTACGGCCGAACGCATCGCCGGCGAACTGCGCCAGCAGGCGCCTTTCAAGGTGGAGAGCTGGATGCAGGACAACGAACGCACGTTGAGCGGACTGAGGGCGCAATCCGGGTCATCGCAAATGATCATCTTTTTCACGACCGCGTCCTCCGGACTGGCGATCGCCGCATTGATGGTGATGTCGGTTACCAGCAAGTATCGGGAGATCGGCATTCTGAAGGCGATGGGCGCCACGGCGGGACAGATTCTCCGCGTCTTCACGCTGCAGGGATCCATTCTTTCCTTGGTCGGCGCGATCATCGGCAGTTTCGCGGCGCTGGGACTCCTTGGCTGGCTGGGCAGCCTTCGTACCATTTCCTCCACCTCCGGGCGCGCTTCCGAGTTGTTTCCCATCGCCTTTACTCCGGGCAATTTTCTACTCGGCAACGGGCTCGCGATTGCGGCCGGGCTCGCGGCGTCGATTTATCCGGCGTGGCGCGCCTCGCGGGTGAATCCGATTGAAGTCATTCGCGGGCAATGAAAGCCACTTCTTCCGCTGCGATCCTGGAATTGCGAGACGTGGGAAAGATTTATCCCGGCGCCGTTCCCACGCGGGCGCTGGCAGAGATCAGCTTTGCCGTGCGCGGCGGCGAGTTCGTTGCCATCGTGGGCTCATCGGGTTCGGGCAAAACCACGCTGTTGAATTTGCTGGGCCTGCTCGATTCGCCCTCGGAAGGCGCGATCTGGCTGGAAGACCGGGACGTCACGAGTCTTCTGCCCAACGAAGCGGCGCGGCTGCGGCGGGATCGGATGGGGTTTATTTTCCAGTTTCATTATCTGCTGCCGGAGTTCAGCGCGTTGGAAAATGTGCTCATGCCGTGCCGGCTGGCCGGCGACGGCCGGGATCGCCGCGAAGAGTCGCGCGTGCGCGGGCTGTTTGCCCGGGTGGGGCTCGCCGCCAAAGTCGACCAGCGGCCGCATCAGCTTTCGGGCGGCGAGCAGCAACGCGTGGCCATTCTGCGGGCGCTGGCGAACGATCCCCGGGTTATCCTGGCCGATGAGCCGACCGGCAATCTCGACAGCCGGAACGCGGCCGAAGTTTTCCAGCTCCTGCAGGAAATCACGCGAGAATCCGGGCGGACCGTAATTATGGTGACGCATGACCGGGAGCTGGCCGCCGGCACCGATCGCGTGATCACGCTGCGCGATGGGCGCGTGGAATCCGATTCCCGACCACCGGCGTGAAGGCGTTTTCGCCGGGCCAAAAAAAAGCTACCCCGGCGTGAGCCGGGGCAGCCTGTAAGAGGCTGAGACTGAGGAGCGGCTTACAAAGCCGCCACGGCGGCGTCGGTCGCGTCGGACAACACGGCGATGGATTCGCGCAGCGCGTCCTCGGGAATGGTGAGCGGAGGGGAAATCTTCACGGTCTGGCCCCAAGCGCCCACGGGCGCGAACAGCAGCAGGCCCTGCTGGTAGCAGCGCTCGATGATGCTGTGCGCGAGGTCGTGGTTGGGCTCCTTCTTGCCGCGAACCACGGTCTGCATCCCGCCGACCAGACCGCGCGCGCTGACATAACCGATCACGTCCGGATGACGCGCCTGGATCTTCTTCAACCCTTCCAGAAGAATGGGTTCAAGCTTGGCGGCGTGCGCCGTCATGTTCTCGCCAATGATCTTGTTGACGCTCGCGAGGGCCGCGGCGCAGCACACGGGATTGCCCGTGTGCGTGCTGGTCATCGACCCGGGACCAAACTGGTCCATGATCGATTCACGGCCGATGACCGCCGAGATCGGCAGGGAGCTGCTGATGCCCTTGCCGCAGCAGATGAGATCCGGGGTGATGCCGTAGTGCTCGAACGCCCAGAATTTGCCGGTGCGGCCGAAGCCGGCCTGCACCTCGTCCATCGTGAGGACGATGTTGTACTTTTTGCACCATTCTGAAAGACGGCGGACGAATTCCACGGGCGCGAAGTCAGGGCCGACGCCCTGATAGCTTTCCATGATCACGCCCGCGACGTTCTCAGGCTTCATGCCGCGCTTTTCCACGGCGGCGAGAAATGACTCGAAATTCGTGTCCTTGTGCCAGTAGCCATCGGGGAACGGCGCGGTGATGATCGCGGGGTCCTCGTTGACGAT
>JBEENF010000410.1:0-4012 GCA_041192325.1 Verrucomicrobiota bacterium | reverse complement strand
CAGCTGCTGACGTTCGTGCTGCTGGGCATCCTGTCGATCGTGGCGATGTCGGTCATCGCCTACTCGGCGCTGCGCGGAATCAAGACGGGCGAAGGCCTCGATTTTATCCGCGAGCAAGGCAACCAGCTCGGACTGAAGGTCGGGCGCTGGTTCGCCATCGCGTTTTTCGTCGTGGGCGGCATCAAGCTTTTCTCCACGGTGATTGGTAATCTCGATATTGCGGCGCGGGTTGTGGCCGATGCGCTCAAAGTCGACCGGCTGCGCGATGATCCCTTCTGGTCGGAGAGCAAGCTGTACCTCGCCACCATTTGGGCGCAGGTTCTGATTGGGATCGTCATTCTCGTGGCCGGTTTGGAAGCGCCGCTGGTCTTGATGAGCGTCAGCGGGCTGGTCGGCGGTTTGGTGCTCTTTGTCTCGGCGGCGTTGCTCATTCAATTGAATCGCAGCTTGCCGCCGGCGATTCGGCTCGGCGGCTATCGGCTGGTCATGATGGTACTCGCCGCGTTATTCTACGGCGCGTTCGCGGCGCACGTCGCGTGGTCGCTTCTTTCCCAATGGCTGAAATAAACATGATAAGGGTCGGGGTTATCGGCGCCGGATTGATGGGCGAACTGCACGCCTCGGTCTATCGTTCGCTCCCCGGCGTGGAACTGAAATGGGTCGTCGAACCAGACGCGGCGCGCGCGAAACAGGTGGCCGAAAAGCTCCGCGTGCCGGTCATCCCGTCGGTTGACGGCCGCTGGTCCGAGGTCGACGCGGTGAGCGTGTGCACCCCGGATCACATCCGCCAGCCGGCGCGGGACGCCTTGCGGGCCGGAGTGCCGGCGCTCGTGGAAAAGCCGCTCGCCACGTCCTTGACCGAAGCCGCGGCTTTGCTGGCGGCGCGGCAACAACCCGGTCACTTGATGGTGGGCCACGTGTTGCGCTTTGACCCGCGGGTGACGCAGGCGCGGACCGCGCTCGCGGATATTGGCAAATTGTGGAGCGTGCGCTGCTGGCGTTCGAACTCGCTGCTGGCCGCAGACCGCATTGGCCCGCGGACTTCGGTGGCGTGGTTTTTGGGCATCCACGATGTCGATGTCGTGCGGTGGGTAACGGGCCAGGACATCGTCGAAGTGCGCGCGCGGGGCTACCAACGCGTGTCCCCGCATCATGATCACGTGCAGGTGCACGCGTTGCTCGCGGACGGCACGCCCGTGGATCTCCAATGGTCTTGGCTGCTGCCCAACCAGCGCGCGAGCGGGTTGTTGGCGGGACTGGAATTGATTGGCGCGGACGGCATGCTCGAAGTGGAGCTGTCGCACACGGCGCTCGCGTTGACCGCCCGCGTCGCGGGCCGGCAGCGGCAACTCGACACTTATCATTGGCCCGCGCACACGGCGGGCGGTCCCGGCGGCGATCTCCGGGCAGAATTGGAAGCATTCATCCGCTCGGTTCGCACCGGGAGCGTTCCGCCTGTGACGGGAGAAGATGCCGCGCGGGCCGTCGCCGTGATCGAAGCCGTTGACCGGTCCATGGCGGCCCACGGCGCGGCGATCGCGGTCGAGAAAGCGGGAATACTATGAAGACGATCGGTGTCGCCGTCATTGGCGCGGGCATCATGGGCAACGGACACGCGGGCGCGGTCGCCGCCGATGCGCGGGCGAAACTCATTGGCGTGGCCAGCGTGCCGGTCGACGGCGCGCGGGCGCTCGCGGCGAAATTTGGCGCGGCCGTGGCGACCGACGATTATCGCGAACTGCTGAAACGCGCCGACGTCGACCTCGTGGTCATCGCCACGCCGGACCACCTGCACACCGAGATAGCGATCGCCGCTGCGGCAGCCGGCAAGGCGATGCTGATTGAGAAGCCGCTGGCGACCAGCCTGGCCGATGCGGATCGGCTCATCGCCGCGGTCGAGCGGGCCGGGGTCATCGCGATGACCAGCTTCAATCACCGTTGGATTCCCAGTTACGCGCGAGCCCACGAGGAAATCGTCGCGGGCGCGCTGGGCCGCCGCCGCATGGCTTACGCGCGGAAGAACGACCGGATCTATGTGCCCACCCGCATGTTGAGCTGGGCCAGCGGCACCTCGCCCGCGTGGTTTCTTTCCAGCCACGACATCGATCTGGTTTGCTGGTTTTTCGGCGACGACCAGGCCACCGAAGTGTACGCCACGGGCGTCCGGGGCGTGCTCGAACGACAGGGTATCGACACGGAGGATGCGATCCAGGCGCAGGTGCGTTTTGCGTCCGGAGCCGTGGCGACTTTCGAATCCTGCTGGATCTATCCGGACACGTTTCCCTCCATGACGGACTCGTTTATCGAAGTGATCGGCGAAGAGGGCATGATCCACCTCGATCGCAAGGACGACCAGCTCGAGATCGCGACCCAGCGGAGTTTCGATTATCCGCGAACGGCGATCATGCCGGTCATGCATGGCGTGCAACATGGCGCTCTGGCCGCCGTGTTATCGCACCTCATTGGCTGCGTGCAAACCGGCGCGAAGCCGCTGGTTACCCTGCAGAGCTCGCGCCACGTCACGGCGATTCTCGACGCGATCCATCGCTCGATCGCGGCGGGCGGCGCGGTGAAGGTGGATAAATGAAGGGAGAAACTCGCAAGTTTGCCTTCTAGCGCTGCGGCCCAGCCTCACCGCAGCGCTGGCCTTGCCGCCGGAAGTTTACCGGAACCGTGAAGAATAACTCCGTGCCACCGCGGCCTGGGCCGCCGGTCGAATTCCGGATGGCTCAACCCATGTTCCTGGCGCGCGTGATTGCCGCGGTTTGGGCGGTCGCTTTGCCCCTGTCCGCCCAAGAAGTGACCGCCGGCGTCGGCGCGATGCGGAGTTCCGACCCGTCTGAATCAAGTTATGCCTGGCAGCTGGATTACCGATTGCGGCTGGGCCGGGACTGGGCGTGGTCAGCGAGCTGGATCAACGAGGGGCACGTGGACGGACACCATCGCGACGGGCTGGCGAGTCAGTTGTGGGGTCAGCCGCGCTGGCCCACGCGGCCCGTTGCGCTTACCTTCGGCCTGGGCGCCTACGGTTATTTCGACACCCAACAGGAACCCGACCGCGAGACGCGGATCCAGCGCGGTTGGGGTCCCATTGCGAGCGTGGCGCTCACCTATTACACGGCGCAGCCGTGGTTTTGGCGGCTGACGCTCAACGCCATCCGGCCCTCGCGGAGCATCCCGGTGAACACGCTTACGCTCGCGGCAGGTTACGCCTTGGACGGGAAAGGCACAGTTTCCCTGCCGCATCCCAGCCCACCGCTGGCGCCGGTTGAAACGCATTCCCGCGAAATAAACCTCCTGTTCGGCCAAAGCGTGGTGAACGCCACCGGCCGCCACGCATTTGCCGCCATGGTGGAATATCGCGTCGCATTCCGCAAAAACTGGGAATGGACACTTGCCGCGTTGCGCGAAGGCAACACGGGAGCGGTGAATCGCGACGGCGCCGTGGCGGAGATTTGGCTGGTTGATTCGTGGCAGGGCCGCCGCTTCTCCCTTGGGATCGGAGCCGGGGGATACTATAGCCACAATCGCGCCCGCGTTCCAGGCGATCGACCGCAGGAACTTTTTGGAATCGTGTCTCCCACCGCGGCCTGGCGGTTTGCGGACCCTTGGAAACTGCGGGTGATCTGGCACCGCGTCATCAGCGACGATCGCCACGCTGCGGATGCAGACGTGTTTCTGCTGGGCGTCGGCCGCGGGTGGTAGGCGCCCGGTCCGGATCTTGTCTTGCGGATGGGTCGATCAGTAGCTGAAGGTGGGGGCCAATTCCGGCGTCTTCCTGCGCTTCATCCGGTTGAGCGAAAGCGTGAGGCTCGTCTTGATTGCCTCCAGTGTCTCAGCGTTGAGGCGCAGCATCGAGTCGAGTCGGGCCGCCGCTTCGGGTACCGAGGTGCTTTGGCGAAGATACGTCAGTTCTTCGTGCAAGCGCGCGAACGTGGCGATCGCTTCCTCGTAATCGTCGATGCGATTCTGAAGATCCAGAATTTTTGACATGGCAACCAGGGGTTGAACC
>JBEENF010000409.1:0-4013 GCA_041192325.1 Verrucomicrobiota bacterium | reverse complement strand
AGAACATCCCCTGGCTCTCGCCCAGCCGGAGCTGGACGGCGTTCCAAGCCAACCCGAACCTCTTCGTCAAGACCCTGGCGCAACAAGTGGCGGAGGAGGATTATCGCATGACCAACTCCGAGTATATGCAGGAGACGGTCTCAGCGCTCTATCTCCAAGCTGAAGCAAGCTTCTTCAAAGGCCGGATGAAAGTGCTTACGGGCGTCCGCTACGAGAAGACGAACGACGACGGCTGGGGTTCGCTTTCGGACCCCAACGCGGTGTACGTCCGCAACGCGAACGGCACCCTGGCCAAAACCGCGACTGGCGCCCTGATTCGCAAACCCGAGGCCGGCGCGGCCGGTTCGCTGGAATCGCTGCGGCTGACCCGGAAGGAGCGCGCGACCCATGCCACCCGGGAGTATCATGGCTACTACCCGAGCCTTCACCTTACCTACGACATCACCGAAAATTTCCTGGCCCGCGCCGCTTTTGCCCAGACGTATGGGCGGCCGAATTTTACCGACATCATTCCCCGGACCACGATCAGCGAAAGGGATCTGACGGAAGAGCAGATCAGCGACCCGAGCGTCATCAAAGGCACGCTCACCGTGCGCAATACGAGTCTCCGGCCATGGACCGCCGACAATTACGATGTGTCGCTCGAATATTATACGCCGCAAGGCGGACTCGTCAGCGCGAGCGTGTTCCGCAAGGAAATCAGGAACTTCTTCGGCGACGCGGTCCGGTTTGCGACGCTCGCGGATCTCGAGGACGTGGGCCTCGACCCGCGGTACGTCGGCTGGAATCTGTCCACGAAGTTCAACGCTGGCGACGCCCGCATTACCGGAGGTGAGTTCAATCTAAGGCACTCGCTGCGCGCTTTGGGCCAATGGGGCGGGTATTTCACGGTGTTTGCCAATGCCACCAAGCTCAACCTCATCGGCGGGCCGCAGGCATCGTTCACCAGCTTCATCCCCAAGAGCGGCAACTGGGGCGTCTCGTTCAACCGGAAGCAGATCACGGTCACCACGCGGTGGAATTACCGCGGCCTCGACAAGCGCGGGGCCCAGCTGGCCTTCGGTACGGATGGGTTTGAATACTACAAGGCCCGCACGACGCTGGACATGTACCTGGCCTACCAACTCACCCGCCGGCTCTCCCTGGCCGGCAGCATCAACAATCTGTTCAACGAACCGCAAACCCTGCTGCGCTACGGTTCGACGACCCCGGACTACGCCAAGCAGTTTCAACGGGCATATTACGGCGTCCAGTTCGGCCTCGGGCTCAAGGGTACGTATTGACGCGGGTTGCGGCGTGCTTGGCGCCAGGCGGTCAGTCCGAACTTCGCCGCCCTCACGAAGTAGCGCGAACGCGCGCTGCTTCCGGGGGTGCTCGATTTCGGATTAGCAGGCTTTTTCGGCAACCACGGGGACGTGGCGAAACGAGGCTTTGAGTCGCGTGGTGCCTGCCGAGCAGCAGCGGACTCATTTAGCTGCCGTTGGGCCCGGCGAAGGGATCGACGGTTTTGTCCTCATGCCAGCAGTACTCCGCCCGGCGCGCCGCCTCCAAGGCCGCTTCGCGGCTGAACAGGCGTTGAATCAAACCGAGCGTCATATCCATGCCGGCCGAGACGCCGGAGGACGTGAAAATCGTGCCGTCCTCGACCCAACGGGCGGCGCGGATCCAATTTACATTGGGCCCCTGGGTAGCGACCCAATCAAAGGCGAGTTTGTTCGAAGTCGCAGTGCGGCCGTCGAGCAAACCCGTTTTGGCCAGCAGGGCGCTTCCCGTGCAAATGGTCGCGACGAACTGCGCCTCCTGCGATCTTTGGCGGAGAAGGTCGATGAAGGCAGGGTGGTTGACCTCGGCCCGGGCGCCGCGCCCGCCGGGCACGAGCAGCACGTCGAATTTGTCGGCAGCCGCCAGCGCCGCGTCCGCCACGCCCTTTGGCCCCTGGTTGCTGCGCACTTCGCCCGGCGCCACGGCGAGCATCGTGATCGAGACGCGATCGCCCAGCATGCCGAAAAGCTCCAGGGGCCCGTAGATGTCCAGCAGCTCAAAGCCGGGGAAAATTACGGCGCCAATTTTCAGGGGACGAAGGTTTGCTCTCATGCGTGACGATGGGCGCCCGCGGTCAACGTGCCAGGGCGTGCTTTGCTACGAGATGTGCTCAGGCGAGGATTTCCTTTACCAGTCGCGCATCCTGCCCGTCGGTGAGCGAGGCGTTCATGCCGTTGCGCGCGTAGGTGAGCTGAGTGTGGTCGAAGCCAAAGCATTGGAGCAAAGTCGCGTGCCAGTCGTAGTGGTGAACCACATCCTTGACCGCGTGTTGGCCCCACTCGTCGGTTTCGCCGTAAACGCAGCCGCGCTTGAACCCGCCGCCCGCGACCCACTGCGAGAATCCATAGGTGTTGTGATCGCGGCCGCACTTGAGGCGGCCGACGTCGTTTTGCAGCACGGGCAGCCGGCCCATTTCGCCGCCCCAATGCACGACCGTGCTGTCGAGCAGGCCGCGTTGCTTCAGATCCGTGACCAGCGCGGCGCTGGGTTGATCGACCGCGCCGCAGATTTTTGGCAGGGCCGTGACGATCGCGCCGTGGTGGTCCCAAGTCTGGCCGGAATTCAGCACCTGTACGAAACGCACCCCGCGCTCGACCAGTCGCCGGGCAATCAGGCAGCGCGTGGCATAGTCGCGGGTCTTCGGATCGTCGACACCGTAGAGTTTTTTGATGTGCGCGGGCTCGTTGGAGATATCGAGCGCTTCCTTGGCAGCCTTCTGCATCTTCGCGGCAAGCTCGTAACTGCTGATCCGGGCCTGCAAATCCAGTTCCCCGGGATGCTGGGTGAGATGATCTTCGTTGAGCGATTTGAGCAGATCCAGCTGGCGGGCCTGCGGTTTTCCGGCCAGCGCCGGCGCTGGATCGAGATTTAGGATACGCGGCTCGGTGGCGCGGATGAGAGTCCCTTGAAAAAGCGCGGGCAGCCAGCCGTTGGTGTAATGGTCACCGCCAAACGTGGGCGGGCCGGACGGATGGGCCAGGACCATATAGGCGGGTAGTTCCTGCGATTCGCTGCCGAGACCGTAACTCAGCCATGAGCCCAACGACGGCCGCCCGCGGACGTTGCGGCCATTGCTGATCGCATATAGCGCCTGGCCGTGATTGTTGACGCCGGAGTGCATCGACCGGATCAGCGTGATGTCGTCTGCAATCTCGCCGAGGCTGGGCAGCAGTTCGCTCAGCTCCATGCCGCACTGGCCGTGCCGCGAAAACTTCCAGGGCGACCCGAAAACCTTCGCCGACGCCTGCGCCACGTTGTCGTACTTGATTTCCCCGGGAAACACCTGGCCGTCGTACTTCGTGAGCATCGGCTTGGGATCGAAGAGATCCATCTGCGATGGGCCGCCCATCATGAACAGGGAGATCATCGCCTTCGCCTTGGGCTCGAAATGCGGTGGTTTCGGCAACAGGTCGTAACGGGGCGGACCGTCGATGTGCGGTTTGACCGGCGCGCCCAGCAGGCGATCCTGCCGGAGCAGCCACGCGAGGGCGAGCGAACCGAGGCCGAACCCGTTGGCCTGGATAAAATGGCGGCGGGAGCAGAGGAGGGGCGGCTTCATTCGAGGTAGAGAAAACGGTTGGAGCCGAGCAGGACCTGGCAAAGACTCGCGAGCGCCTCGTGCGGCGGATCGGGTGGCAGTGCGTCCTTGGCCGGTTTGATCCCCTGGTGGTAAGCGCGGACGGCCTCGGCTTGCTCGGCGAGATAAACGAGGCTTCGGTCCACGTCTTCTTTTACCGGTTCACGGCTGTAGAGAATGCGCCAGGCCTGGGCGACCTGGGCCCGGACGTCGCCGGGCGCGTCATGGCGAAGGCGGCTTGCCAGTGCCTTCGCCGCGTCGAGCACGAAGGGATCATTGAGCATGAAAAGGGATTGCGGCGCGACGGTCGAGCGAACGCGGGCCTCGCAGTTGGGCAGCATGATAGGCTCATCGAAAGCATCGAGTACCGTCAGCGGCTGCTTGCGGCTCACCT
>JBEENF010000408.1:0-4016 GCA_041192325.1 Verrucomicrobiota bacterium | reverse complement strand
GCCAAACGTGCACGCTGAGGAGTGCCGGGCAAACAATCAACGACGCATCCAGGCGCCTTGAAGCAAGCCATGCCCCCGATCATGCGGGCCTTCCGATTGGCTCGAAGGCCGCCATGATCTCGGCTCCGACGGAGTCCGCCATCAGCCGGCCACGCTGGGTCAGCTGAACACGCGAGCCGGGTCTCACCAGGAGTCCTTCCTCCTCCAGCCCGTCCAGACATTGCTCGATCACCGTCCACGGCGCCGCCGGCGCGCGCGCCCGCCAGTGTCCCACGTCCACGCCCTCGTTCATCCGCACCCCAAAAATCAGGGCGTCTTCCGCCAGTTGCGCCGGTGAGAGCACGAGGCGGTCCTCGGTCACGCGGTCGCCCGCTTGCACGTGGGCGCCCCATTGGTCCAGATCAGCCACATTGGCGCCCCGCCAGCCATCATGCTGACTGGCGGCCGACGGCCCCAGTCCCACCCATTCATGCATGCGCCAGGTATTCAGATTGTGAAGACACTCACGGCCGGGGCGGGCGAAATTGGAAATTTCGTATTGGGCAAAGCCCAGCTGCGCGAGTTGGGACCAGGTGGACTCGTAAAGTCGCGATTCGTATTCGGGATCCAATTTCACTTTGCCCTGCGAGAGCTTCACCCAAAGCGCCGTGTCCTCTTCGAAGGTCAGGCAATAGGTCGAAAGATGGTCGGGCTGCAGCGCCACCGCCTCCTGCACGTCGGCCGCCCATTCGCTTTCCGTCTGGCCCGGCAGCGCGAACATCAGGTCGAGGTTGACGGTCGGAAAATCCGCCGCCCGCACCAGATCATAAGCCCGGCGAATCTGCGCGGGATTGTGTTGCCGCCCGAGCGCATCCAGCAGCTTCGGCTGGAAGCTCTGCACCCCCAGCGACACCCGGGTGACTCCGGCCTCACGCAACACCGCGAGTCGCGCGGCCGTAACGGAAGAGGGGGCAAGTTCCACCGTCCATTCGCGCGGCGTTCCGCCGCACCTTGCGCGGACGATCTCTGCCAAAGAAGCCAGGTCATCAGCGGCCAGCATGCCGGGAGTGCCTCCACCCCAAAAAACCGTGGTGACCGGACGAGCCCACGTCACCAATTCCGCTTCCCTGGCCACGTTCGTCAGGAACTGCTGAACGCTCGCGGCCGTCGGCTTGGTTTGATAGAAAGCACAGAAGTCACAGGTCGAAGCGCAAAACGGCACGTGGACGTAGAGTCCGAGCGGGGTCGGCGACTCAGCTTTGGCTTGCGCTGTGGGTGGGCCGCTCATTAGTAACGCCCTTTAATCCGACTGGTTCTCACTTTAGCATAAAATGCACACCAACCGAATTTCTCCTGCGAGAAAAATCATCGCCCGACTGATCGCGCTGACCGCACTCACGCTTTTGGCCGGCTGCGAAACTGTCACCCTGACGAGCCTTACGCCGTCATCGATGCCGGAGAATCCATCCCAGATCTACACGTTCAGCCTGCGGGTAACGCCTCGCACCAGCAGCGTTGCCACCTCTTCCATTGAGCCCCGCATTGTGCTGGATGGTAAGAACTTTCCCATGAAGCGAAGCTCCATCGGAGAAGGCATCTACGATTTCGAGTACCAATTGCCCGCCGGCCGCGACCAAATCGCTTATTACTATCTGGTTAATTACAACGTGGAGGGCAACGGGACCATGAACGCGCGTGAAACTTACACCGATGTTGCCCAGGTGAGCATTGTGCGCCGTTACGTCCTCTCGCTTGAGGTGAACCGCGGGCCTGTGGGCGCCCGGATCAGCGTGCTGGGCCGTGGCTTCACCCCGCAGGACGCCATTAACTTCAACGGGGCCCCCGCGCGGACGGTGTTCGAGTCGCCCAACTCCATCAGTTTCTTTGTGCCGCCGCTCGAGGCGAATCGGAACTATCAGGTGACGCTCAACAGCGCGGCTGGAAACTCACCAGTGGGAACGTTCCGCATCGACCCGAGCAGCGTGACGGTTTTCCCCCAAAGCCTCAATCTGCGGACCGGGAGCCAGCAAGTGCTCACGTTTACTTTGCCCAACGCGGCGCCTCCCGGCGGCACGCTGCTCGATGTCACCACGGACGTGCCGGAAAGCGTAATCATGCCGGAAGTCATGGTCCCGCAAGGTCAGAACACGGTCTCCATCAAAGTTGAGGGCGGAAAGCCGGGCAGTGGCTCACTTTACCTCAAAGGTTATGGTTCAGGAGAAGTGAACGTGGCGGTTACGGTGGCGGGGAAATAGGGGCGCTCTGATCGGACGCGCCGATCAGGGGTAGTTGGTCCAGCCTGACTGAGACCATAACGGGGCGGTGATCGCTTGCCTCGCCCACGCCGTCGCCGTCCACAATGCGCGCGGAGCCTCCCCTGACGGCAGCCAATAGACCGGGGGAAACGAAAATGTGATCGACGCGGGAGTACGTTTCCTCGCGCCGGAACAGGTGCGTCCATTTCTCGCCGCGTGAATCCTCCGCCGGCAGCAGGAAACTAATCCGCGTCTTGCCTCGTTTCTGGAGCTGCTCCACCACGCGACTCGAGCGGCCATCATTACAGTCACCCAAAATCAAAAACCGCGATTCCCTGGGCGCCGGAAAACGTTGGAGCACCAGGTCTCGAATGGCTGTCCCTTCCCCCCGCCGGCGTACCGCTGAAAGCGGATCGTCCGCGCGGTCCGTGAAGCGACTCTTGAGGTGAATCGCGAAAATCGTGAGATCGCCCCTTCCCGTCACGACCGTCGCCTCCAGCACCCCTCGCTTGACGCGCTCCTTCGCGCCAAAATACGAGAATTGCAGCTCGCGGTGGGTGGTCACATCCCGGAGCGGACGTTTCGAAACCAAGGCGACATGGCGGTCCTCATCGGCTGCCGCGGCCACCGCGCCGAAAGGGTAATCCAAACCTTCCGTCTTCAGGTCGCGCCGCAATTCGTCCAAGTGGGAAGCACCCCCCATCTCCTGCAGCACGAGCACATCGGCATCCATGCGTTTTATTACGCGCCGCAGAGCCTGCTTTTCCACTTCGGGTTTCGGGTAGTCCTTGCGAAAGCCCACCTCCGTCATGCGGTCGGCAGGTCCGTAATTTTCCACATTGTAAGTCGCGACCACCAGCGTTTCCCCGGGCAACCGCAGAACGGCGAGCCCCGCCAGGGCCACCCACGAGGCGAAACGCCGGGGCGAATTCATTGCCGGCCTGCCCCGGATCGGGTGAGGGCCGCCTCGCGCTCAACCAGCGTCGGATGGGAATAATGAAAAGCACTGAACCACGGGTGCGGCGTCAGGTTGCTGAGGTTTTTTTGCGCGAGTTTCCGCAAGGCGTCGATCATGGGCCCGAATCCACCCACGGCGTCGCGGGCGAAGGCGTCAGCTTCGTATTCGTGCTTGCGCGAAAGCAGATTCAACAGCGGCGAAAACCAAAAAGTGGCGAGCCCACTTAACAAACCGAAAAGCAGCAACGACGGCGCGATTTCACCCGGCGGAAAGCCGAAGGCGCGATTGAACCAGGCACTCCGCGCGAGCCAGGCAATCACCGCGAAACCGCCCAACAGCATGGCGGCGGAGAGAACGATCATCTTTGGAATGTGCCCGCGGCGGTAATGCCCGATTTCATGCGCCAGCACGGCTTCGAGTTCTGCGACGGTCAGTTGGGCAATCAAAGTATCGAACAAAACGATGCGCCTGAATCGCCCGAAGCCGGTGAAAAAGGCGTTGGAATGCCCCGATCGTTTGGAACCATCGATGACTTCGATGGTGCTCGCCCGAAAGCCGGTGCGTTCCCCGAGCGCCAGCAGCCGGTCCCGCAATTCGCCCGCCGGCAGCGGCGTCAGTTTGTTGAAGAGAGGCAGGATGAGTTTTGGATAGAGGATCAACATCAGCAGCTGGAATCCGAACATCAGCGCAAAACCCCAGATCCACCACGCCTCGCCGGCCCAATTCACCAACGCCAGCAGAAGCCACAGGAGCGGAAACCCAATCACCACCAAAAGCAGCATGCCTTTGAGTTTGTCCGAGATCCACAAGCCCGCAGTGCTTTT
>JBEENF010000407.1:0-4017 GCA_041192325.1 Verrucomicrobiota bacterium | reverse complement strand
CAGGCAGTGATCAACGATGCGCTGCTCCAGGTGCGGACCTCGTTTTACCGCGTGTTGCTCGCCCGGGAACAGATCAAGGTGCAGGAATCGAATCTCGAGTTGCTGCAACAGCAATTGAAGACGGCCACCGATCGCTACGACGCGGGCACCGTTTCCAGTTTCGAAAAATTGCGGGCGGAGGTGGCCGTCGCCAACGCCAAGGCGCCCCTCATCACGGCGCGGAACGACTACCGGCTCTCGATTGAGGCGTTGCGGCAGGCGCTCGGGCTCACGACGCCATCGCGCGAATCCGCGCAGAAGACACCGGAGGTGTTGGGAACGCTGGAATTCACCCCGCAGCAATTCGACTTGCAGGCATCTTTCGATGCCGCTCGCGCGAACCGGCCGGATCTTGAACGCATTGCCAAGCTCGCGGCGGCGCGCGAAGAGGCGGTGACCACCGCGCGTTCGACCTATTATCCCAACGTGTCGGCTTTTGGTGGTTGGGCGTTTCGTCGCGGATCCACCAATAACCTCGGCGATGCGAACAATGGCTGGCTCCTCGGCGTGCAATCCCAATGGGACATCTTCGATGGTCGCGCCACGCGCGGCCGGGAACTCCAGGCGCGCTCGGCGTTGGAGCAGACGCGCCTGGGGCTCACCGAGGCGCAACTCGCGGTGGATGTCGAGGTGCGGCGTGCCCATTCCGGCTGGCTGGAAGCCACCGAACTGGCCGAGGCATCCGCCCGCGTCGTGGAGCAGGCAACCGAGGCAGTGCGGCTCGCGAATGCCCGCTACAATGCCGGGACCGGCACGCAGCTCGACGTCTTGCAGGCGCAGGTGGATCTCACGACGGCGCGCACGAATCAAATTAAAGCCTACTACGGCTACAATGTGGCCGTGGCGTCGCTGCGCAAAGCCACGGGCCAGGCCGACGAGTTTACTGCGAAATAGTTAATCAAGCAGCGTCGTTGAGAGAAAGCGGCTTTGGACGCCGCGAAGGCGCTACAACGCGACCTTCGCTACTCGAGTCCCAACGTGGTTGTCTCGATCTTCCGCTTGGCGGCTTTCTCGATTCCCGATGATCGAGGCGGAGGGAAACGTTCCTTGCTACTGGGCACAAACCGACAGGTGAGTCGGATGAGATTATCCGAAACCAAGCATACGCTGGCGCTACGGTTTGCCCGCCGGCGCGTTTAACCGAGGCGAATGGTTTTTTGTTCAATCTTTTTTCGTCCATTGCGCCGCAACTGAGCGGGCGCCATGGTGTCTTCCCCGCGTCCATGAAACCTTTCCGGCCCCTTCTCTTAGGCGTTGCGGCCCTGATCGTTTTGCTCGCGCTCGGGGTGGCCGCCATCTCGCGGCCCGCGTTTCAAACCTGGGCGGTGCGTAAGGTGCTCGCCGCGCGACCGTCGCTTCCGGTCACGGTGGGATTCGTGGCGGCAGGACTGCGCGAGATCACGCTTACCGATGTGCGGATCACTCACACTGGGGCCGTGCTCGTGATCCCGCTCATTGAAGCCCGGCTGCCGCTCATTGCCGCCGTCTGGAGCGAAAAAGTTCTCATCTCCCAACTTGTCGCGAAAGACTGGAAACTGGATCTTTCCGCTCCGCGCGCCCCCCGTTCGGCCAGCGGCGAGCAGGCGACACTTACAAATCCGCCTACCCCGGGGCAGGTGGTGGTCAGGGTGTTTGCCGGCATCTTTGGTTTGCTGGATCTGCCGGTGGATTTCTCGCTCGGGGGTCTGCAGCTCGGGGGCGACGTCACCTTGCCAGACGGCCGGGGTACCGCGAAAGTGGCAATTTCCGGCGGCGGCCTGGCCGCGAACCGGGAGGGCAAGTTCAATCTCGTGGCGGACTTTGCGCTCACGGATCCGAAGGTCTCCTCCGTGAAACTGCGTGGCGTCCTTTCGGCGGGTATGAATTCGCCGCGCACGTTCAAACAGGTAACCGGAAAGTTCAGTGCCTCGGCGCAGGGCGTCCAGTTTCCGCAAGGCGTCACGCTGACCGCCGACGCACGCGCGGAAAAGAACGCCACGGGAGAGAGCTATTTTGTGGCGGTGGAATCGGGCTCGCGCGAACTGGCCATGGTGCGCGCCACCTATCCAGGTCGGGCGCGCGACTTCGATGGTACGTGGAAGCTCGACCTGCGTGACAGTGATGTCGCGCCGTTTGCGTTGGGCGTCGCGTTGCCTGCTTTCAAGGCCGCAGGCGAGGGTAAGTTGAGGACCGATTCCGGCTTCGCGATTGTTCGTGCGAGTGGTCGTGTTAATCTTGCCCTTGACCGGCTCGAAGCCATCCAGCCCCAGCTTTCCTCCATCGGCGCAGTCACGCTGGCCGCTGATTTTGATCTGGCGCACGACGGAGCCACTTTAATCGTGGACCGGCTTGATGCCACGCTGGCCGGGAAACGCCCGGTCGGCGCCATCCGCGCTTTGCAGGAGTTCACCTTCAACACGAAGACGCGGGAACTTCAGGCGGCTGATCCCGCGCGCGGGCTATTCGATTTGCGCCTCGCCGGCGTGCCGCTCGCGTGGAGCGCGCCCTTCTTTCCCGCGGTCGCGCTCAGCGGGAGCGACCTGCAGGGCGAATTCATCGCGACGCCGCGGTCTGGTGGACTCACGCTGCGATCCAAGGATCCGCTCACGGTGACCGGCCTCTCGGTCACTGCGGCGGGTCGTGCCTTGCTGCGCGCGGTGGATGTTTCCTTGAGCGCTACCGCCGACTATGCGCCGCAGGGCTGGCAGGCCGATATCACTGCGATGACGGCAAAGCAGGGATCAGCGGTATTGCTGGCGGGCTCCGCCAAAATCGGCATGTTGGCGGGAGCCGATCACGCCGTGAAAGCGACGGGGGCGATATCGGCCGATCTGCCCGGCTGGCTCGCTCAGCCGGCGATGGATTCGGCCGGCGCCTTAACCAAGGGAAAAGGCACGATTGAGTTTGCGGCCAGTTTGGGCGCCACGCAGCAGGTCCAGGCCAGCGTGAAATTCCAAGACCTGGTCGCGGATCCGAAAATCACCGCAGAATCGTTGCCGGTGATCACCATGCATCTGCGCGCCGATCTGGACGCGAACGGCCAGATGGCATTGAACGCGCCTGTGCTCATAGAGCGGGCCGGCCGTAAGACGGATCTGCTGATTGCGGGCACGATACTGCGCGCCAAGACTGGAATGACGGTGGATGTGCAGCTCGCCAGTGCCAATTTCGTGGTGGACGATGCGAGCATCCTCGCCGTGGCGCTTCCCGGGGACGCGCCAGCCGTGCCCACCGGCTCCGCGCCCGTCCGGGCGCGCGCGGCGCCGTGGGCCGGCGTTAACGGCGTGGTGGCATTGGCGCTCAAGAAAGTTATTTACTCAGACAGCTTTCAGGCGAGCAACGTTACCGGAACACTGCGCATCACTGAGGGCGCGGCGAAACTGGAGGGAGTGCGCGCCGGGCTGGGTGAAAGCGGTGACGCCAACCTTGACGGCGCGGTCACCTTCGACGCCCAGGCGGCGCGGCCCTATGCGCTGGCGGCGGATTTGACGCTCACGAATTTTGACCCCGCGCCGTTTTTTCGCGCGTTCAATCCGGCCCAACCCGCCACCGTTGAGGGAAGATTCAATGTCACGAGCAAGGTCTTCGGCCAAGCGGCGACGCTGGCGGATCTGCCCATGGCCGCGGGGGGGGATTTTCAACTCACGAGCAAAGGCGGCGTATTCCGGGGTCTGCCGGTCAGCGTCGCGGCCAAACTCGAGGCGACGAGCACGCTCGCCGCGGGGATTGCCCGACTCGGGAGCCTGGCCAACGTGCTGAGCGGCCGGAATGGCAAAGCCATGGAGACGGTGGCGAATAACGCGCAGGCCGTGGGTGAACTCGTGAATTCATGGAAGGCGATTGCGTTCGATCAGCTCAGCGCGGCGGTGACGCGCGATGCCTCGCACCAAACGGAGTTGAAGGACTTCGTGTTGATCTCGCCGGAAATCCGGTTGTCCGGTCGTGGAGTGGCGACACACCAGGGGGGGGCCTCGGCGCTCGACGATCCGATCGCGATGG
>JBEENF010000406.1:0-4018 GCA_041192325.1 Verrucomicrobiota bacterium | reverse complement strand
AACCGCCGCGGCCAGCGTGAGCGCGATCCAGACGACCCCCAGGCGATGCCGAACCCGCCGGCCGAACCAGGATCCCGGCGGCCCCCCCACTTCAGCAACCGGCTTTTCCAGTCGGGGCGCGCGCAATACAGGCATCCGCTAATTCGATGACTACCGGCGTGGTCACGCAAGAATTATGGGATATTTTCCCGGGCGCGGAGGGCGCCTCTTGGCTTACCTGCATACACGGAGAGGCATCGAAAAGAACGAGGCGCGGCGGTGTTCACCCCGGCGCCGTTTAGGGCCGGTGGATTACTCACCCACCGCAAATCGCAGAGCGTACTGCGCTTGATTAAATTCAGCCACGGTCACGAGGTAATCCCTTCGCGCGCGCGCCAGCTCATCTTCCGCGAGAATATCTTCCAGCACGGCGCTGACGCCCGTCTCCCGGCGCTGCCGGGAGAGCCGCGCGGTCTGATCCGTCGCCTCCATCGTCTTGCGGGCAAGCTCGATCTGCGCTGCCAGGGAGCGGAGTCGGACGTGCTGTTCCACCACCTGCCGCCGAATTGCATCGCGCAATTTCTCCTGCTCCAGCTCCACCTGGCGTTCGCGCGAAGCCGTCTCGCGCTGGCGATTCCGGTCAAAGAGGCCCCCGGGGCCCACCCGCCAGCTTACGCCGATGCTTAGGTCGCCGCTCAGATCGAAGTCCCTCGTCAGCGGAGAGCCATTCGAGCCACCGCCGAGTCCGCCGAGCGCAGCTTGCGCGCCCACGGTGGGGATCAGGGGCGCTCGCGTGGCCGCGCGCCGCGTCAGTCGGGCGGCTTCGAGCCGAGCCGCCGCTTCGCCCAGCTCGGGCCGGGCCGCCAGCGCGCGGGAAATCAGGGGGCCAAGCTCATCCTCCGGCGCGGAGAGCGTCAGCGGCACGAGATCGCTGTCGATGGGCGTTAATTCCCCCGCGGGATCGAGACGCAGGATCTCCGCGAGCCGGGCGGCCGCCACCCGCTGCTCGGCGCGCGCTCGCACGAGTGTCAGGTCGGCGCGCTCCCGCGCCGCGCGGACGCGCGCGGCATCACCTTGAAAAGTAAGACCGGCCTCGGTCGTGATGGAAATCTGCTCCGCGTGGCCGGTGGAAATGCGCGCGGCCTCCTCGGCGGCAATCACGGCGGCGCGCGCCCGCGCCAGGTCAAAATAGGCCGTGGCGGCGCGAAAAGTCGCTTCGCGCTGCCGGCCTGCAACCTGGGCCTCGCTCGCCCGCACCACCTGCCGGGCGACGAGATTTTGATAATAGGTTTCCCCAAGATCCACCTGGGCGGTCAGCGCCAGCCCGGCCGAAAGCGATTGTTTGTCGGCAACGATGATCGGACCGTTTACCGCCTGGATATTTTTTTCGTGCCGACGCACCACCACGGAAGGCGTAATGAAGGGAAAATAACGCGCGCGCGCGGAGTCGTTGGTGGCGCGGGCCTCCGCGACTTTCTCCTGCGCGATTTGCACATCGAGATTGTTGGCGCCCGCCAGACGCAGCGCGGTCGGCAGATCGATCGAACTGCTCTGCGGCGACGACGAGGACGCCGCAACGGCGATGCCCGTCATCAGCGCGCAAAGCCCGCTCCACCGCAGGCCCTTGGAAGCCGATACGATCGACGTGCTATTCATCGGGCCTCCACTGCCGTTACCGCCTGACCGCTCGTCAGCGCGACTTTGCCGGGGATAATCACCCGCGCGTTCTCCGCCAAGCCTTCGAGAATTTCGACATTCGCGCCGTCGTTGAATCCATACTTAACCGGCACGCGGGTGGCTTTACCGTCGGCAAACGTGAACAGAAACCCCACCGCCTTTTCGCGCACCAGCGCCGCCGCCGGCACGAGCAACACGTTGGTGTGATGCTCCACGCCGATTTTGATCAGCGCGTACATGCCGGGGCGCAAGGTGAGATCCGCGTTGGGCAGGTCCGCTTCCACGAGCAGCGAACGTGTCGCTTCATCCAGCGCCCCCGTGTGGCGGCTCACTTTTCCGGCGAAAGTCTTGCCCGGCAGGGAATCGGTCGTCACCAGCACCGGCTGTCCCGCCACCACCCGCGCGGCCTCGATTTCCGGCACCGCCACCCGGGCGCGAATCGTCGAATAGTCCATAAGGGTGACGATCGCCGCCGCCGCCGGCGTGCTGCCCGCTGTCGCTGCGGGAACGAAGGCGCCCCGGTCGACGTAGCGCATTGTCACGATCCCGCCGAACGGCGCCGAGATTTTGCTGAAACGCAGGAGCGTTTCGTTCTGCGCCAACGCCGCCCGGGCAAACGCCAGCCGCGCCTCGGCCGCGTCGCTGGCTTGCGGCGTGATGAGATCGGGCGCCTTCGCGTGCGCCGCCTTTAGACGATCGAATTCCAATTGCGCGATGCGGAGCTCCGCGTCATGCCGCGCCTTCTCCGCCACCACTTCCGGCATTTCAATTTCCGCGAGCAACTGACCGGGCTTCACCGCGTCGCCCTTGTCCACGGCAATGGCTTTGAGATAGCCTGCCACCTTGGCATGCAGCGTCACCTGCTGGTTGGCCCGCAACGTCCCGGGCAGCGCCACATAGCGGTAGATGTCGCCGCGGCGCGGGTTGGTCACGCTGACTTCCGGGGCTGTGGCCGCGACCGAGAAGGTCACAGCGAACAGAAACGGGACAAGAAGAGATAGACGGGGGCAGCACATGATGAAATTTTTGGTTCAAACGCCGGTCAGGCAGCCGGGGTGGTCCGATAATGTTCACTCAGGGGGTCGTGAGGATCGAGCGAAGAGGACCGCACTTTCCGACTGGTAAGAATGGCAAAAAAGCTCGGTAGCACAAAGAGCGTCGCCAGCGTCGCCAGCGCCAGCCCACCCACCACCGCGCGGCCCAGCGGAGCCGTCTGGTCGCCGCCCTCGCCCAACCCCAACGCCAGTGGCATCATCCCGGCGATCATCGCGAAGCTCGTCATGAGGATGGGCCGCAACCGGCTTCGGCCGCCTTCCACGGCGGCCGCCACGGGATCCGCCGAGCTGAGCCGCGCTTTTTCCGCAAAGGTCACCAGCAGGATCGCGTTCGCGACCGCCACGCCGACCGCCATGATGGCGCCCATCGCCGACTGAATATTCAGGGTGGTGCCCGTCAGCCACAGAGTGAGCACGACACCAGCCAGTGCCGCCGGCACGGTCGATACGACCGCGAACGCCAGCCGCAGCGACTGGAAATTGGCAGCGAGCATCAGGAAGATCACCACCACGGCGATCAGCAGTCCCGAGCGGAAGCCGTCCAACAACTGTCCCAGCGGCACCACCTGGCCGCGCAAATCAACTTTCGTGCGCGGTTCCGGTGGCGTTCCGGCCTGTGCGATCGCCTGCTGGATCGCCCGCGTGGCCGTGCCAAGATCGGAGCCATGGATGTTCGCCGTGATGCTGACCACCCGCGCCAGGTTATAGCGTTCATAGGTGCCGACCGCGGTGCCAGGCGTGAGGGTGGCGATGTTGCGCAGCAACACCGACCCACCGCTGTTGGAGGTCACCGGCACGTTGCCGAGATCCTCCAAGGTGTTCGTTTTTGCCTCCGGAATCTGCACTTGGAGATTGTAGCTGATGCCCGTCCCCGCATCGGCCCAGAAAATTGGCGTGGTAAAACGACTCGACGTCGTCGCCGCCACCAACGAGCGCGTCACATCGGACATTTGGACGCCAAGCAGCCCCGCGCGCTCGCGATCGACGTTTACCGCGACGGTCGGATAATCGAGCGTCTGCGCAATTTGCACATCCCGTAAATACGGGATGGCCCGCATGCGTTCCATAATGAGATCGGCGTAAGCTTTGCTGACCGGCAGTGCGGAACCACTGATCGCGATTTCAACCGGCGTGGGGGAACCGAAGCTCATCACGCGGGATACGATGTCCTGGGGTTCGAACGAAAAACGCACGTCCGGAAATTCCCGGGCGAAGACACCACGCAACTTTTCCTTGAACGCCTCGATCTGGATGCGCGTGCCCGCCTTCAACTGTACCGCCAGCCAGCCTTCCTCCGGACCCCCGTT
>JBEENF010000405.1:0-4018 GCA_041192325.1 Verrucomicrobiota bacterium | reverse complement strand
GATTACTATGCCCTCTTCGCGTTTTTTCAGAACATCGACGAGGCGGGTCAAATCTCGTACGCCGGTTTCGCCGACGCGATGCCCGTTCCCACCATGCTGCTCACGACTGACGAGCAGGACCGGCAGCTGGATATCCTGCGGCGGAAAACGCGCGAGGCGGAGCATCGGTTCCGAAACACCCGCGAGAGCTCCCGTGGCCGGTTTGATTTGTGGCTCGCCGCAAAGCCAGCCGATGTCGCGGCCGCTTCGGTTCCCGTGGGCGATTATCCCCTCGACGCGATTATCGAAGGGAAGGTGGCAAACCGCGCCAACGCCGCCCAATCCGGCGTGGCCGTCGAATCACCGAAAACGGTGCCCACTCCTCAAGGAGCGGCGGCCGAGCTCGACGGTCAAAATGGTTTCACGTTTCCCGGAGTCGGCGATTTTAAGCGCACCGACTCGTTTACACTTTCGCTGTGGTTGCAAACACCCGCAATTGTTGCCGAGCGCGCGGTGGTGGTTCACCATTCCAAAGCGCCCGTCGATGCCGGCAGCCGCGGTTATGAAATCCTGCTTGAAAACGGACGCATAGCCTTTGGCCTGCACTATCTCTGGCCCGGCGCGTCACTCAAAGTGGTCACGAAAACAGCCCTCGTGGCCGGCAACTGGACCCACGTGACTGTGACCTACGATGGTTCCAGTCGGGCGACGGGCACCCACATCTTTATCGATGGGCAGGAGGCGCCCGTCGACGTCGTGCGCGACGGGCTTTTCAAGGACATCACCTACGCGAAAGCCGAACCGCCTCTGACGATTGGATTCCGATTTCGAGACAACGGCTTCAAAGGCGGCCGCGCGCGCGAGTTTCGCGTGTATGATCGCGCGCTCACCTCGCTGGAGGCGGCCGTGGTGGCCGGGCGAAATGACTTTGCCGCGGCGTGGATGCGCCCGCCCGCCCAGCTCACGACCGCCGAACGCGCGGGACTCTTCGATTATTTTGGCGCGCAGGTCGACGCAGCAACCCGGGAAGCAGCCGCCGCTCTTCACGCCCTCCGAGAAGAGCAGAACGCCCTGGTAAATCCGTTGCCGGAAGCGATGGTGATGGCCGAGTTGCCGGCGCCTAAACCCGCTTTCGTGCTGCAGCGGGGGGCCTACGACGCACGGGGTGAGCGCGTGCAACCGGGCACCCCGGCCGCCCTCCCATTATTTCCTGCGGACGCGCCGCGTAATCGTCTCGGGTTGGCGCGTTGGCTCGTTGATCCGGGAAATCCGCTGTTGGCGCGCGTCACGGTCAACCGGTTCTGGCAATTGCTGTTTGGCCGCGGTCTCGTGGAGACGAGTGACAATTTCGGGCGGCAAGGTTCACCTCCCACCCACCCCGAGTTGCTCGACTGGTTGGCGCATGATTTTGTGGCTGGCGGCTGGGATATTAAGCGCACTCTCCGGCAGATCGTCTGCTCGGCTACTTACCGCCAGTCCTCCATCGCTTCCGCGAATCTGCTGGCGCGGGATCCGCAAAATCTGTTGCTCGCGCGCGGTCCTGCCCGGCGGCTCACGGCCGAGATGCTACGCGATCAAGCGCTCGCGACCAGCGGACTGCTCGTGGAAAAACGGGGCGGACCCAGCGTCAAACCCTATCAACCCGCAGGGCTGTGGGAGGAGATCGCGATGGGCAAACCGCGCTATGACGCTGGCCAAGGTGAGGACCTCCACCGCCGAAGCCTCTACACCTTCTGGAAACGCACCGTGCCGCCGCCCACGATGATGTTGTTCGATGCAGCCGAACGTAATGTCTGCACCGTTAGCCGCCAAAGCACCAGCACGCCCCTGCAGGCGCTCGCCCTGCTCAACGACGTCCAATTCGTCGAGGCCTCACGCTTCATCGGGCAGCGAATGCTGCGAGAGGGCGGCGTCACCCTCGACGCGCGGCTCACCTGGGCATTCCGCTTGGTGGCGGGGCGCCGGCCCGCGGTGCGTGAACTCTCGATTCTGAATGAGATTTATGCAGAACAACATGCGCTCTTCCGGCAAAACCCGGAGGACGCCGCGCGGCACAATGGCGTCGGAGAGGTTCCGACTGAGGCGTCGCTCGACGCCGCCGATCGCGCCGCGGCGGCCGTGGTCGCGATGGCGCTGCTCAATTTGGATGACGCGCTGATGCGACGGTAGTCGCCGCACGCCGAACTTGCCTGCCCTTTAACCTTTGCCTGCTCCACTCCCTGTGTTCTGCCACCACGTCAATTTCGGGATGAGCCGCCGCGATTTTTTTGGAAAGTTTGCCATGGGCATCGGCGGCATGGCGCTCACGCAGTTGCTCGAGCGTTCGAGCGCGGCGGCGCAAGTGATCCCGGGAACCGCCGGAATCTTCCCCCGGCCGCATTTCGCCCCGCGCGCCAAACGCATCATCTATCTCTTCATGGCTGGCGGTCCATCGCAGCACGATTTGTTCGATTACAAGCCGCTGCTGCGTCAGCGGAACGGCGAGGATCTGCCGGACAGCGTGCGCGGCGGACAACGTCTGACCGGGATGTCGGCGCACCAGTCGCGCTACCCGCTCGCCGGCTCGGTGTTTGACTTCGCCCAATACGGCCAGAGCCGGGCTTGGGTCAGCGAACTCCTGCCGCACACCGCAAAGATGGTCGACGAACTATGCTTTGTGCGGTCGCTGCACACCGAACACATCAACCACGACCCGGCCATCACCTTCTTTCAAACCGGTCACCAACTGCCGGGTCGACCCTCAATGGGATCGTGGCTTTCCTACGGACTGGGGAGCGCCAACCAAAATCTTCCGGCGTTTGTCGTACTGATTTCGAAAGACCGGATCGATCAGCCGCTTTACTCACGCTTGTGGGGCAACGGTTTTCTCCCGAGCACGCATCAAGGGGTGCAGTTTCGCGCAGGCGGGAATCCCGTGCTCTTTCTGCAAAATCCCGACGGCATCACGGCTTCGAGCCGCCGCAAGCTTCTCGATCGTCTCGCCGAGCTCAACGCGCTTCAGGCAAAGGAACTGGGCGACCCGGAAATTACCTCCCGAATCGCGCAATACGAGATGGCCTATCGCATGCAAACGAGCGTTCCCGAGGTGATGGATTTATCGCAGGAGTCGGCGGCCACCGCAGAACTCTACGGACCAGAAGCCAAGCAGCCCGGCACGTTTGGGGCAAACTGTCTGCTCGCCCGCCGGCTCGCCGAGCGTGGCGTAAGCTTCATCCAGCTCTACCATCCCGGTTGGGATCAGCATGGCAAATTGCCGAAAAACATCCGGCGCCAATGCGCCGACGTGGATCGAGGGTGCCACGCGCTGATCACGGATCTCAAGCAGCGCGGTCTGCTCGACGACACGCTGGTGGTTTGGGGAGGTGAATTTGGCCGCACCAATTATTCCCAAGGCAAGCTCACTGCGGACGATTACGGCCGCGACCATCATCCGCGCTGCTTCACCGTGTGGCTCGCCGGGGCGGGGGTAAAACCAGGTATGGTTTACGGCACCACCGACGATTTTGGCTACAACATCGCCGAAAAGCCGGTTTCCGTCCACGATCTCCAAGCCACCATTCTTCAACAGTTGGGCATCAACCACGAAGCGCTCACCTACAAGCACCAGGGACGCTACTACCGTTTGACCGATGTCTCGGGAAACGTGGTGCGGGATATCCTTTCCTGAAGTTCGAAACTGCAACCCCACCCCCTGGCAGCGCCGCACTGGGAGGCGCCCGCTGACTTCACGCTCGTTTTTCCCGTATTCTTCCGCCTAACGTGCCACCTTGATGAAGAAAGCTCGCGCGCATTTTCCCGGCATACCCACGATCGCTTACGACGGCCCGCAGACGACCAATCCGCTGGCGTTTCGGCACTATAATCCCACGGAGGAGATCGACGGCCGCACAATGGCCAGTCACCTCCGTTTCTCGGTGGCCTACTGGCACGCATTTCGGGGCGTCGGATCCGATCCCTTCGGGCCCGGCACGATCGAGCGTCCTTGGGAAAAAGGCCGCGACGCGCTGACCATTGCCCTGACGCGGATGGACGCTGCGTT
>JBEENF010000404.1:0-4023 GCA_041192325.1 Verrucomicrobiota bacterium | reverse complement strand
CCCTGATAGCGTCGATCGCCATTCCGATCGCCGTCATCGGCACCTTTGCGGTGATGTATTTTTGCAATTTCAGCATTAACAACATCTCGCTGCTCGCCCTCACCCTGGCGGTTGGATTCGTGGTGGATGATGCAATTGTAATGTTGGAAAACATTGTCCGACACATCGAGAAGGGCGACTCGCCCATGGCAGCCGCTTTTAAGGGTTCCCGTGAGATCGGGTTTACTATTCTTTCGATGACCATTTCGCTCGTCGCCGTTTTTATCCCGGTGCTGTTCATGGGGGGTGTGCTTGGCCGTCTGCTGCACGAATTTGCCGTCTCGATCAGTGCGGCCATTCTCGTTTCGGGCTTCGTCTCACTAACGCTTACGCCCATGCTCTGCAGCCGGTTTCTGAAGGCTCATGGAGGTGCGGAGCAGCACGGCAAATTTTACCGCGCGACCGAATCACTCTTCAATTCCGGGTTGGGATTGTATGCGCGGACGCTCCAAGCGTCATTACGCTGGAAACGCACCGTCCTAGTGGTCGCGGCGTCAACGCTCGGCTTTACCGTGTGGCTGCTCGTCATTGTGCCAAAAGGGTTTATACCGACTGAGGACACGGGCCGGATCATGGTGAATACGGAGGCCGCACAGGATGCTTCTTTCGAAGCCATGGTTCGCTACAACCGACAAGTCGGTGATATCCTTGCCCGGAACCCCTACGTTGAAAACTTCTCTTCTTACATCGGCGCGTCCAGCCGTAGTTCGGGGTCGGGCAACACGGGCCGAATCTTTGCAACTTTAAAACCTCGTTCTGAACGGCCGCCGGCCTCCGACATCGCACCTGGCATTCGAGCCGAACTCGCCAGCATACCCGGGCTTCGCTCGGCTGTACAGGTCCCGCCCGGCATCCGCATCGGCGGGCGTGGCGCCGCTTCCGTGTATCAGTATACGCTCTACGGTTCTGACCTTCAGGAACTCTACCGCGTCGCGCCGACCATGCTCGAAAAGCTTCGGGAATTGCCGGGCCTTATTGACGTCACTTCTGATCTCCAGATCACCAGTCCTCAACTCATCATCGACATTGACCGTGACAAGACGTCGTCGCTCGGTCTGAGCGCCCAGCAAGTAGAGGACACGCTGTACAGCGCGTACGGTTCGCGTCAGGTTTCGACCATTTATACTCCCACGAACCAGTATTTCGTCATCCTGGAACTGGAAAAAAAGTACCAGCGGGATCCGCGGTCGCTGGCGCTTTTGCACCTCAGGAACCGGGAAGGAAAACTCATCCCTCTCGAATCCGTAGCGAAAATCCGTGAAAGCGTTGGACCGCTCAGCGTCGCGCACATGGGACAAGTACCGGCGGTGACGCTGGCATTCAATCTGGCTCCCGGAGTTTCGCTCAGCGAGGCTACCGAAGCAATCGAGACGATCGCTCGCACCGAGCTTCCTGCGACCATTGCGGGCACCTTTCAAGGGACGGCTGCCGCTTTTACCAGCTCTCTGCGCGGTTTGGGCTGGATGCTTCTCGTCGCTGTTCTCGTGATCTACATCGTGCTCGGAATTCTTTACGAAGACTTTGTGCACCCGATCACAATCCTCTCCGGCCTGCCCTCTGCGACGTTTGGCGCGTTGGTTACTTTAATCGTATTCCGCGAAGAACTGAACATCTATGGCTACGTCGGCTTAATCATGCTTATCGGCATCGTGAAGAAAAACGCGATCATGATGATCGATTTCGCCCTGGACGCGCAACGGGTGCATCGAAAACCGGCCGAAGAGGCAATTTTTGAGGCCTGCTTGGTTCGTTTTCGGCCCATCATGATGACGACGTTGGCTGCTCTCGCAGGCACGCTCCCCATCGCGCTGGGCCACGGCGCGGGCGCTGAAGCCCGACGGACGCTCGGGCTGGCAGTGTGTGGCGGACTCATCGTATCTCAGTTGCTCACGCTCTATATCACTCCGGTTTTTTACATTTACATGGAGCGGTTCACAAAGCACCTGAGCCCCCGGCCAGTGTCCGAGATCGAAGAGGCGGAAGCAGCGGCTGCCGCCGGGGGAATGGCGAAGTAAACGGAGGAAACTCCCTGCTCGGCGGGCTTCGCCATTTGCCGCGCAAACTTGTAGAATCGGCCGGGGCGATTTCGCGCCCAATTGCCGCCTTTTGTCCCGAGGCAGCTTGTCTTTGCCCCTCGGGGCGCTACGATAACGTGGATGCTCTCAGACCGGCCTTATCTGCGAAACGAATATCCTCGGGAAAGGACCTCGTTGCTCATCTGGTTGCTCTCAGCCACCCTAGCCGGATTCATCGTTCAGCAGGCTTGCGCAATTTGGCTGCACCATAGCGATTTCGAGCGGTTTATCGGCCTTTCCCCTGCGTTTCTGGAGGGCGGGAATTTGTGGGCCATTTTCACCTATCCCCTTGTGCATCGAGGGGTGCTCCATTTGTTAGCGGTCGCGCTGCCCGTATATTTTCTTGGTCGGGAGCTTGTACCGCATTTTGGAGAACGGAGGCTGTGCTGGTTGGCGTTGATCGCTGTGATCCTTAGCGGCGCGACTTGGGTCGGAGTTCATTTTGGACGGTCAGATGATCTGTTTGGGGGCAGTCCGATTCTTTGGTGCTTCCTCGCCTCATACGCCTGTTTACTTCCCAATAAGGAGATCTCGTTTCTGGTCTTCTTTGTTGTCCCCGTCACCTTGCGACCAAAAAATGTCGCGTGGTCGCTTCTGGCGTTTGACTTGGCGGGATTTTTTTTCACGGAGCTCCCGGGCAACGGCTTTCATGGGCTCGACTTGCCACATTCCGCTCACCTTGCCGCCATGTTGGTGGGGTGGCTGGGGGCTGAACGTCTCAAGCGGGTAACTTGGCTAAATCAGAAGACTCGGACCGAACTCGAAGCTCCGCGCTGGATGAAACGGCCGAAAAAAGTGGCGGCAGTTCCCCCGGCTGCAACCGCTACGTCGCAGGTCGCGGTTAGCCGCGAAGATGTCCGGGCGGAAGTCGATCGAATCCTCGACAAGATCAACAGCGAAGGCTTCGGTTCGCTCAGCCTCGACGAAAAACGCGCATTGGATGAAGCCAAAGACTTGCTCAGCCGCCCATGAGGAGTTCGTTAGCGTTCCCCGTCTCGCCCTCGATTACCTGAAACATTTTTGCCTGGTTCTCATCTAATTTCCGTCATGACAAGCATCCTTGGTATCCGCCGCCTGACCTTTGCCTTCGCCTGTGTGGTCGCGCTGACATCAGCCATTGCGGCGACCGATCGAAAATTTTCGACTTCCACGGCGCTGCAGGCCGAAGCTCAGACGCTGGTGAATATCCTGGAGCGGGCGCATTACAATCGGGATGCCGTAAAAACGGCGGATTTCGCGACCGCCATTCCGGACTACATGAGCGAACTGGACCAGCAACGACTTTTCTTCCTTGGCACCGACCAGGCAAAGTTTGTCGCCGATTTTGGCAAAAGCGTCTATTACAACACGGCTTTCCTGGGTAACATTGATCCGGCTTACCGAATTTTCGACGTTTATCAGCAACGCGTCGAGAGTCGCGTCAGCTGGATATTTGAGGAACTGGCGAAGGACTTGGATTTGGGAACGAATGAGACCTATCGCTTTGATCGGGCCAAATCCGAATGGCCGTCGAATGCGACCGCCTCGGACGAACTCTGGCACAAACGATTGAAGTACGAGATCGTCGGCGAACTCCTGAATAAGAAAACTCTGGATGAGGCGAAGGCTAATGTCAGGAAGCGCTACGAACGGATGCTCAAAAACCTCGGTGAAATCGACGGCAATGAGCTCGCGGAACTCTACCTGACCACCATCGCAAAACTGTTCGACCCCCATTCCACCTACTTCTCGGCCTCAACTTATGAGGATTTCGGGATTCAGATGCGCCTGAAGCTCGTCGGCATCGGCGCGCTCTTGGGATTGGAGGATGACACGTGCATCGTTAAGGAGATAGTCCCTGGGGGGCCGGCAGACCTCGCCCGGCAGCTAAAGCCCAACGACAAGATCATATCTGTCGGACAGACCGGCG
>JBEENF010000403.1:0-4029 GCA_041192325.1 Verrucomicrobiota bacterium | reverse complement strand
CAATCCGCCCACAATAAATCCGACCAGCGGCGAAGTGAACATCGGCAGCACGACCTTGGGCCATAAACCAAGGGCGGAGCCTTTGCTGTCATGGGCCGACCAAATCAGCACGCTCCAACGTCCATGCGCAGTGGCCAACGCCGCCCCGCACAGTCCACCGATCAAAGCGTGACTCGAACTCGACGGCAGGCCCAGCCACCAAGTAAAAAGATTCCAGACAATGGCGGCAAGCAGCGCGCAGAATACGGTCACCATCGTGGCGGCTTCGGGGTCGACCAATCCGCCGCTGATCGTGCGGGCCACGGCGGTGCCGGCCAGCGCGCCCACGAGGTTCCATACAGCCGCCCAAGCGACCGCCAATCTGGGGGTGAGTACCTTCGTCGACACCACGGTCGCAATCGCGTTGGCGGTGTCGTGAAAACCGTTGATGTATTCGAAGGCAAGCGCGGCCAGCAGTACGAGCAGGAAAAGCGTCATGTAGTCGGAGGGAAGCGGAAGCGGGAATTCTGGCTAAAGCCGGGCGGAGCAGATCAGGACGAGGAGCGAACTTCGCGCAATGCGCCGCTGTCCGCCGATGGCCGGGTCGCTTTCACGAATGCTTCAGCACGATCTGGACGACGATGTTGCCGGCGTTCCGGCAACGGTCCACGGCTTGCTCGACCATTTCGTAGAGCTCCTGCAAAATGACGAGTTCCTTGGCGTCGTAGGGGCCATGATACAAATCCTTGAGCAGGGAGAGCATGACCTTGTCGGCCTCGCCTTCGGCGTACTGCAGCCGGTCGTTGGCTTCGCGGATCTTCTCGATGTTTGTTCCGCCCCGCAACTGCTTGACCATGAAGGCGACGGCCTCCGCGGCTTGCAGCATCAGCTCGGCCTGGCGCTGGAACGCGGAGTGCGGCACGCGCCCCGGATAGATCGAGAGCCGCTCGACGATCTTCTCGACTTGCTTCGGAATCCGATAAAGCGCGAACGACAGCGCCTCGATGTCCTCGCGTTCCAGCGGAGTGACAAAGGTCTTGCTCAATTCCTCGGTCATCCGGTGGCGGATACGCTTTTCCTTGCGCCGGGTCTGGACAAAATCGTCCAGCGCAACCGGGGCCCCGTTGCTCTGGGCCACTTTTTTCAGGTAGCTGGAGAAAAGTTCGACGCTGGTCTTGGCCTCCTCCGCGCCCGCCTCGAGCAAGTCGAAGAACTTTTCGTCTTTCCCGAGCAGTTTTTTGAGCGAAAACATGGTGCTGCCTGAGTAGTCTTGACGGACCTGATGGCGAAACAATTCGCCGCGAATTATGTTTTGCCGCGCAGCCAGATCCAAAGATAGCCCACCCGCTCGCGAATTGCCCACGTCGTGCAGCTCAGGGCATTAACTTCCCAGAAAAAGTGCGTCCATCGGATTTGCTCTACGGCGTGAGTGAGAAAATCAGCGGGGCAGGGGAGGGCATTGACGCCCGCGTTGCGGAACAGGGCAGCCGTGCGCGGCATGTGCCAGGCGGAGGTGACCAGCGCCACGGGTGTGTCGCCCACGAGCTTGCGCACGAACCGCGCCTCGTCCTCGGTGTCCAGCGCCTGCTCAATCAGCACGATCCGCCGTTCGTCGATGCCGAGGGAAATGCCGGCGCGGGCCAGCACGACGGCATGCGTCGGCTCCCGGGCCTCCCCGGGACCACTCACGATGAGTTTGGCCTCGGGCAGCACCCGTAACAATCGCGTCGCCTCGGTGATCCGCGCAAGGGCGGAGGACGAGAGTTCGTTCGTGGCGGACAGGCCCGGGCTTTGACCGTTGCCCGAGCCAAGCACGACCACATAGCGGCACGCCTGTAACGCGGGGGGAACGGTTCCGGCCTGCATTTCGGGAATGGCGGCGTGTTGCGTCTCGAGCGGCCGCATCAGTGCGCGCGCGACCATGTGATTGCTGCAGAGCATGAGCAGCCCGACGCCCGACACCACGAGCCAGCGGCCCAGCCGGCGGCGGCGCGAAGCTCCGGCCAGGACCAGTCCCACGAGGATCAAGGCCAGACAAAATGGCAGTGGCATGATCCAGAAGCCCACGAATTTTTTCACTCCGAAAAACATTCACCCAGCAAAGCGGCCGCGATTGCCGGGCGCGAGTCCCGCTTTCCGCCATTGCCGCGGGGCTCCCGACGCCAGCCGCATTTCTGCGCGGCAGGAATGGACATATGTTCGACTATCCTATCCATTTTATGCACCCCTGCCCGCGACGTTGTCCCAATGCCGCGAGTCGGTTCCTCCCCATGAAAAAAGTACTTTTCTTCTTCTCCCTGTTTCTCGCCGGATCGTTCGCGGCCGCTGCTGAAAGCTACAAGATTGCCGTCATTCCCAAGGGCGCGACCCATGAATTCTGGAAGTCGATCAACGCCGGCGCCATCAAAGCGCAGCGCGAACTCGCCGAACAAGGCGTTGTGGTGAATGTCATCTGGAAAGGGCCCCTGCGGGAGGACGATCGCGAGCAGCAAATCCAAGTGGTGGAGAATTTTATCGCCCAGCGCGTCAACGGCATCGTTTTGGCGCCACTCGATCGCAAAGCCCTCGTGGCGCCGGTTGAGGCTGCGGTGCGGGGTAAAATCCCGGTGGTGATCATCGATTCAGGGCTCGAAACCAAAATGCATGCCAGCTTGGTGGCGACGGACAATCGGGAAGGCGGCCGGATCGCAGCGCGTCAGCTCGGGCGGATGTTGGGTGGCAAGGGCAATGCCGCGATGCTCCGCCTCGCGGTCGGTTCCGCCAGCACCGAGCAGCGCGAGGAGGGGTTTCTCGAGGTCATGCGCAAAGATTTCCCCAACATCAAACTCGTGTCGACGGATCAACACGCCGGCGCGACGCGCGACACCGCGAAGCGTGCCGCGGAAAATCTGCTTGCTCGCCACGGCCGGCAGTTGAACGGCGTGTTTGCCTGCAATGAGTCGGCCGCGGCGGGCATGCTGCTCGCGCTGCGCGATGCGGGTCTCGCCGGTGGCAAGGTTAAGTTCGTCGCCTTCGACTCGGGCGAGACACTGAATGCAGGACTCAAGGCCGGCGATATCCAGGGTATGGTCGTGCAGAATCCGATGCGCATGGGCTATGTGGGGGTGAAGACGATCGTCGCGGTCCTCCGCGGTGAGAAGGTTGAGCCGGTGATTGATACGGGCGTCGGCTTTGTCACGCGGGAGAATTTTAACTCGCCGGAAATGGCGGAAATCGTGAATCCGCCGCTCGACAAATATCTGAAGTGAGCGGCGTGACTGGTTTCTTCCCGGGTTTTGGAGCGTCCGGCGACGCGGATGTATGATGGCGTTTGCGGCCACGAATTCCCGCGCGCTCGCCCTGCGGCTTGGCGGCGTAACCAAGCATTTCGGGGCGACCCGGGCATTGACGAATGTCTCGCTGGAGATCGCGTCCGGCGAAGTTCATGCGGTGATAGGCGAAAACGGTGCCGGCAAGAGCACGTTGATGAAGATCCTCAGCGGGGCGCATCGCCCCGACGCCGGGGTCATCGAGCTCGAAGGGCGGCGCTATGCGCCGATTGATCCGCATGACGCTCGGCGGCAGGGCGTCGCCATGATCTATCAGGAGCTCAACCTCGCGCGGCATCTTACGGCCCAGGAAAACATCGTGCTCGGCGCCGAACCGGCCACAGGCGGATGGATCGATCACACCGTGGCGCGCGAACGCGCGAGGGCGGCGCTGGCGGAGCTCGGCCATGAACACCTCGATTTGGACCGGCTGGCGGGCGAGTTTACCATCGCGGAACAACAGGTGATCGAGATCGCCCGCGCGCTACTGACGAATCCGCGCGTGCTCATCATGGACGAGCCCACCAGCAGCTTGACGTCGGCAGACACTGAGCGGCTGTTCGCCTCCATAAACCGCCTGCGCCGGCGGGGCGTGAGCATTATCTATATCAGTCATTTTCTCGAGGAATGCCGCCGGATCGCGGATCGCTTTACGGTGTTGAAGGACGGCGAGAGTGTCGGCACGGGCCAAATCAGCCAAACCAGCCTGGGCGAGCTTGTAAAAATGATGACGGGGCGGGAT
>JBEENF010000402.1:0-4039 GCA_041192325.1 Verrucomicrobiota bacterium | reverse complement strand
AAGAAACGAAAGTCTATGGCCGCGGCACCGGGGCTACGATCACGGCGGAGGAAAAAGCGCGGCGCGCCGCCTACGACGCGCAATTCGGCGCGCCCAACTACCTGACTTCCAATGCGACCGGCCTGGCCGAACTCCGCCGGCGCACGACGGCCCAATACGGCACCATGGGAGAAACCCGCGGAGATTACCGGAGCGTGCTGCCTGGCCTGCACTTCAAGTATCGGCCGGCGCAGAACCTGATCGCCCGGCTTAGCTATGCCACGAACATCGGGCGGCCCGATATGAGCAACCTCATCGCGCGCACCACGGCCAATCCCGACAGCCTCACGGTCTCCGCGAATAATCCCGGTTTGAAGGCGCAAACCGCCAACAATTTTGATCTCAGCCTGGAGTATTACCTCACGCCGGCGGGCATGGTCTCGGCCGGCGTGTTCCTCAAGGAGCTCAAGAACTTCATCTTCACGCAATCAGGCGGAGTGGTTGGTACCGGCGCCGATAACGGCTTCAATGGCGACTATGCCGGTTATACCCTTACGACCAAAGCCAACGGTGGGTTTGCGAAGATCAAGGGGCTTGAACTGAACTTCACCCAGCAGTTCACCTTTCTGCCCGGATTCTGGAGCGGCTTCGCGATGTTCGCGAACTTCACCAAGCTTGATGCCGAGGGCCATTACAACGCGGGCAATTCCATTGCGCTCGCGCCCACCGCCAAGGTGGCCGGCTTCAACCCGACGGGCGGCAACCTCGGCATCTCGTATATCCGCAACAAGCTCTCGTTGCGCGCGCAGTTCAACCATCGCGGTCGGTACATGACGTCGTATAACGCCACGGAATCCGCCCAGGTATTTGCGAAGGAGCGTAACACGGTCGATCTCAAGACGGGCTACCAAATCTCCAAGCGTTTCGACGTGTACCTGAATATCGACAACGTGTTCAATGAAGCGGATCTCGCCCAGGAGCTTTACGGTGGCTATGCCCAGACTTTCATCAAAATCTCCCCGTTGTTCCATTTCGGCATAAACGCACGGTTTTGATCGCGAGTCCCGGGGCAGCCCGCGCTCTCGCAGTTGTCCTCAATCGTGCTGGGCCGGCCATGGGAATAGCCGCCCGCAAAATCTCAGCCCAGACCCCGCCTCATCCATCCTCCGCTTATGAATCCGTCCGCTGCCCACCTCGCTTCATCCGATCGCCGGAGCCAAAGCTCCTGGAACCTTTCACGTCGTGACTTCCTCGCCGCGTCCGCCCTCGCTGGCGGGGGGCTGTTCCTTGGTGGCAATCGGGCCGCGGCGGCGCAGCGTCAGGCGGCGCCCGGAGGCGGCAGGAAGGCGCTGATTGGAATCACGCTCGATCTGGAGATGTCGCGGAATTTTCCGCAGCGCGACATCACGCACTGGGACTTTGAGAAGGGCGTGCTCAATGATGAGACTAAGGCGTACTCGCTCGAGGCGGCGCGCCGGGTAAAAGCCCGGGGCGGGATCATTCATTTCTTCTGCGTCGCGCGCGTGCTCGAGCAGGAGAATGTGGACTGGCTCAAGCAAATCGTCGCGATGGGGCATCCAGTGGGAAACCACACCTACGATCACGTGAACGTCCTGGCGACGAAGGCGGAGGACATTCAGTTCCGTTTCAAACGCGCGCCGTGGCTCATCGCCGGGAAAAGCTCCGCGGAGGTGATTCGACAAAACATCGCCGATGCGAGCGCGGCGTTGAAAGCGCGCATCGGCATTGATCCGGCGGGGTTTCGTACCCCGGGCGGATTCGCCAACGGCTTGAACGACCGGCCCGATTTGCAGCGGATGCTGTTGGACCTGGGCTTTAAGTGGATCAGCAGCAAATCACCCGCCGTCCCGATTGAGGCGGGCAAGGAGCCCACGCAGGCCGTGCTCGACGCGATCCTGAAGTCGCATGAGGAAACGCAGCCGTATATCTATCCGTCTGGCCTCATCGAGGTACCGATGAGTTTCATCAGTGACGTGGGAGCGTTTCGCACCGGGCAGTGGAAACTAGAGACGTTTCTGCAGACCGTGCGCACCGGCGTGGAATGGGCGATCGAGCGTGGGGCGGTTTTCGATTTGCTCACGCATCCGTCGGTCCTCTATCCGATGGATCCGAAGTTCAAGGTCATGGAACTGGTTTGCGATCTCGTGAAGAAGGCGGGCGATCGCGCCGCCATCGTGGACCTCGGTACGATGGCACAGCGGGCCACTCCGATGAAGACGGCTGCGCGCTAGGCTGCTTTCCACGACCGGACGGCAGGTTCTTTTTGGCTAATTCAGCATGACCCGGGCTGCTTCGCCCGGGCGCGCCGGCCGGGGCTTTGTTGACTCCGCCGGATCCTTTTAGTCGCGGGTCAAAACTGCAGTCCTTCCAATCCCCATGAAATGCTCTCCTGGTTTCGCCCCGATGTTTTCGCGCTGGTTGCTGTTACGCCTGCTGGGCGCTTGTATGCTCACGGCGGCGGCCGCCCTGGGGGCAGCGGAGTCGGTGCCGCTCGCGGGCACGAAGCCGCTGGCGGGGGAGCGCGATTTCTCCACCGAAATGCGCGCGAGCTTCCGACGTTTTTTTCAGGCGCAGATTGACGACTCCGTCCGGCTGCGCGCAACGCACTGGAATCGCGATTTTTCCTCGCGGGCGGCCTACGAGAAATCGATCGAACCGAATCGGGAGCGGTTGCGGAAAATAATCGGCGTCGTCGATTCGCGGATCAAGTTCAGCGCGCCGGAATTGGTGGCGGCCGTGGATCGGCCGACGCTGATCGGGGAAACCGACACCTACACGGTTCGCGCCGTTCGCTGGCCGGTTTTGGAGGGAGTTTGGGCCGAAGGTTTGCTGTTGGATCCTAAAGGAAAAACCCTGGCGCGGATCGTGGCGATTCCCGACGCCGACCAGACCCCGGAAATGCTCGTGGGCTTGGCGCCAGGACTTCCGCCGGAGTCGCGTTTTGCGGCGCGGCTGGCCTCCGCCGGTTGCCAGGTGATCGTCCCGGTGTTGATCAACCGGAGCGACGAGTTCTCGGGCAATCCGGCGATCCTGATGACGAACCAGACGCATCGAGAGTGGATCCACCGGCAGGCGTTTGAAATGGGCCGGCATATTATCGGCTATGAAGCGCAAAAGGTGATGGCGGCGATCGATTGGTTTGCCCAGCGGAACGCCAGTGAACGCGTGGCGATCGGCGTGGCCGGCTATGGCGAAGGAGGCTTGATCGCGCTTTATAGCGCCGCCATCGATCCGCGCATCGAGGCCAGCCTGGTCAGCGGCTATTTTGATTCCCGGCAGGGAATCGCGGACGAACCTCTCTATCGTGATGTATTCGGGTTGTTGGTGGAGTTTGGCGACGCCGAGATCGCGAGTCTGATCGCGCCGCGCCCGCTGGTGATTGAGTGCAGCGAGGTGACGCCGGTTCCCGGACCGCCACCGGTCCGAGACAATCGCCGGGCGTCGGGGGCGCCGGGCAGGATCGAGACGCCGCCTGTCGCGCGAGTGCGACAGGAAACGGAGCGTCTGACCGCCTTGTTTGCGGGGCAGAAGCAAATCGTTCCGACCGTCACGTTCGTGACGGTCGGCAACGGCAAGGCGCTGGCCGCCGGTTCCGATCGTGCGCTGACGGCATTTCTCCGGGACCTGAAGATAAACACTCCTTCGCTCCAGCGAGGCCCCTCCGGAATTCCTGCCGCCGTCGCCGGTGACGTTGCGGCCACCGACCGGCAGCACCGACAATTCGAGCAACTGGTCGAGTATAATCAAAGTTTGATGCGGCTCTCCGCTGGAGTGCGCGATCGTTTCTGGGCGGAGGCGCAGCCGAAATCGGCGGCGACGTGGCCCGCGGTTTCGGCCAAGTATCGCGACCTCATGTGGGATAATTTGATCGGACGGTATCCCATGCCATCGATTCCGCCGAACGCGCAAACCCGGCAGATCGACGACCGGCCTAAATTTGTGGTGTACGAAGTGCTGCTCGACGTGACACCGGAGGTTTTCGCGTGGGGCTATCTGCTCGTGCCCAAAGACCTCAAGGCGGGCGAAAAACGGCCCGTCG
>JBEENF010000401.1:0-4054 GCA_041192325.1 Verrucomicrobiota bacterium | reverse complement strand
TTTCACCCGACCTTGGCGCGCATAATTGGGCCGGAACGGGACCTTATCGCGAATTGATCGACCCGCTGCACGCGAGAGCGCTCGTGTTAGTCTCCGGTGACGATCGCGTCGCTGTCATCACGCTCGATATCACCGAGACCAATGAAGCCGACGTCGCCGACATTCGCCGCGCCGTGTCGGCGGCGATCAAGGTCCCGGCCGGAAATATTCTCATCAACGCGTCGCACACGCACTCCGGGCCCCTTTCCGCGGGCTACCGTTGGATCGGCATTCCGGAAAAACGGAAATTCACGGATGCTTATCTGGAAAAATGGGCGCGCGAATTGCCGGGCTTGTGCGCCAAGGCCGCCCGTGCCGCCGACGCCGCCCGTCAGTCGGTGACCCTTTCCATCGGCCGCGCGAACGTCAGCGAATGGTTATTCAACCGCCGCCCCGTGCGGCCGGACGGCGCGGTCCAAAGCTACGCGCTGCCGCCCGATCCCACGAGCCTGCCCGGAGGACTGCGTTTCGGTCCGGTCGACCCAACGGCCACCGTCCTCAGTTTCCGCGACGCCGGCGGTAAGTCGGTTGTCACTCTCCTGCATTTGGCGTGTCATGCCGTTTCCGTTTATCCAACTCGCAAGGGTATTTCCGCCGATTGGCCGGGCGCGGCGTGCCGCAATTTGAAGGAGTCTCTTGGAGGCGAAGTGCTCTTCATCCAAGGATGCGCGGGCGACATCGTGCCGGCGCGGCGCGGGCTCGAAGCGTCCAGGGAGATGGGTGCTTTCATCGCCGACCGCGCGGCCAAAGCGGCGGCGCAGGCGCTGCTACTCGCGCCGGCCCGCATGGCGGTTTCGTGCGCGCTTGTCGGGCTGCCCTTGATGCCTGCGGGCGCTTCGCACTTGGGGCAGCCCAATCTGCCGGCGGAAATTCAAGTGATCACGCTCGGCGATTTAGCCTTGGTCGCGCTGCCCGGCGAACCGCTGATCGGCCTTGGCCAAGCGATCCAAAAAGAGTCCCCTTATCCGCACACCTTGGTCCTCGGTTACTCAAATGGGGATGGGGCGCAATACGTCGGCCTGCCCGGCGAAAAAATTCGCGGCGGCTATGAGATGAGCGTAGTCGGTCGCGCCACCGATGAAGCAGGCACCATCATGATCGCCGCGGCGCTCCGTCAACTGCGAGACCATCGAGCTGCGAAATAATTCATCCATGTCTACCCTCAACCGCGCTTTTCTTCCCGGTTTACTTTACGGCCTGTTTGCCAGCAGCGCCCTCTTTGCCGCGAACCGCGAGCACCACGTCGTGCTCATCAGCATCGACGGTTTTCCCGCGTATCTCTGGCGTGATGAATCCATCCCGTTGCCGCATCTCCGCCAGCTTGCCGCCGACGGGTCCGTGGCGGACGCGATGACCATCGTTAATCCGGCGATCACCTGGCCCAACCACACGACACTGGTAACCGGCGTCTCACCGCGTAAACACGGCGTGCTCTACAACGGCCTCGTGATCCGCGGAGGGCCCGGCAAACCCAACACGATTGAACCGTGGGCGGATCGCTCCCGCCTCGTTCTCGCACCCACGGTTTACGACGCGGCGTTTCACGCCGGCCTCACCACGGCCGAAGTCGATTGGGTCGCCATTACCCGGCCTGGTACCATCACCTGGAGCTTCAGCGAAATACCCGACCCCAGCGCGGTACTGCCGCGGGAAATGGTCGCCGCCGGGGTCGCGACCGCGGCCGAGATCGAAACGGCTCACTCCGGCAAGCGGAACATCGTGTGGCGGGACGCGCTGTGGACGCGCGCCGCCTCGTTCATTTTTGCGCGGCATCAGCCCAATCTGCTTTTGTTTCACACGCTCAACACTGACTCCAGTCACCACCGCTACGGCCCGAATTCCCCCCCCGGTATTTCCGCTCTCGCCCTCGCCGATCAACTGGTGGGCGAGCTCCTCCGCGCGATCGACGCGAGTGGCCGGCGCAATCAGACCACAATCATTGTGACCACGGACCATGGATTTAAAAAGGTCGACAAATACCTCTACGCGAACGTCGCGCTGAAAAAGGCCGGCCTGCTCCGCACGGCGGGAGCCACGATCGCGCAATGCGATGCTTATGTGGGAAGCCAGGGCGGCATCGCGTTCGTCTACGTCACCGATCCGGCGCGTCGCGCCGAGCTTGTGCCAAAACTGAAAGCACTTTTTTCGCAAACGGAAGGAATCGCCGAAGTAATCGACGCCGCCAGTGGCGCGCATGCGCTGGGCATGCCCACGCCGGCGGAGAATGCGGGCATGGGTGAACTGATTCTTTACCCGAAGGCCGGCTACGCCTTCTCACCCATCGCGACGGGCGATATCGTCGTGGGTCCCTCGATCAATTACGGCGGGACGCATGGCTACAATTCCAGCGATCCGGAGCTCGATGGCATCTTTCTTGCGAGCGGCGCGGGCATCAAGAAGGGCCAGCGACTCACCCGCGTGCGAAATCTCGACGTCGCCCCGACCATCGCGCGGCTACTCGATGTCCCGCTGCCAAACGTCGAAGGCCGCGTGCTCGACGAGATTCTTACTCGCGCAAAGTAGCGTTTCGCTCGTCGGAGCGATTAGAACAACTCGCCCTGTACGCCCGAATCCACCTCGGGCGGTTTTATGCCGAGAAACGCCCCGTAGCGCTCGAGCCAGTCATTCAATTTCCCGGTGTAGTAGTCGGCATCGTAGGGGGCGTTTACCGCATCGTAGAGTTCCAGCGGCCGCGCGCGCTGCCAGTCGCTGGTCCGCAGCTTGGTTCGCCGCGTGATGTAATAGGCCACGCGGTCGCCCATCCTCGGCCGGGGCGTAAGCTGCAAGGCCGCCTCCGCCGCGGCCCGCCGCGGTTTGCCGCCTTCCGCGATCAAGCGCTCATACGCGTCCGGGCTCTGGCTGATGGTCTCGCTTTTCGCGAGCTCAGCGACGGGCACTGCCAGCACGACGAGCTTCTTGCGGTAGTCTTCGAGGAGGACGAGCGGGGACTCGCCCGTTGCGCCCACGAGAAAGTGGATCAAGCGATCCGTGAGTTTTTTCAGGAACGGCTCAATGCCGCGTGATCGCAGGGCACTGCCGCGGAGCGTAATTTTACCGTCTTCGAGCAGCGCGTAGTTCTTCGCTTTGTAGCAGAACATCGCGTCGTAACGTCCGTCAAATTCCAGTTCGATTCCCGCCGGCAGAATGGGCGCAACCAGCGCCAGCAGATCCTCGGCCCGATCAAAAAACTTTTCCGACGAAAGATAAATTCCGTCCGTGTCCGCCTCAAGGATCGTGCAGCCGTGCCGGGCAAATTCGTCGATGAGCGCCTGCAGGAGCTCGCGCCCGCGCCGCGTCACTTCCGCCGCCAGTTCGCCGTCGCCGAAACGCGCGCCGGAAAATCCGAGATAGCCGTAAAAGGAGTTGATGAGTATTTTGAAACTCGTCTGGCGCGCCTGCGCCTCACTGCGTTCCTCCGGGTCCGGCGCGGTGCGGGCCAGCTGTTTGTACTTGAGCCGATATTCGCGCAGCCGGCGCAGCAGCGGGATGAACACGCCCAGCGTGTCGTTTTTCGGATTTCGCCCGATGCTCAGCAGCAGGCTTGGGTAGAGTGAGGCGACGTCGAAGTGCAGCACATGGCGGAAAACGCCCTCCCGAAAGCTGCGCGTGTAGCCGCCCTCGAAGGGTTGCACCTCCGGCGGCGACGGGCAGGTCTGGCGCGCATGATAATATTCCTCGAGAAACAGCAGGTCAATTTTCGAGGTGGCGCCGCGCAGCGTGGCTTCCTGAAGTTGGATGGGAAATGTCCGCGCCTGCTCGAAATAAGTCGGCAGCAACTGGTCGGCCAGCCCCTGGGTTTCCCGCAAATCGTCCTCCAAGTACGCGCAAAATCGCGCCCGGTCCTCGACGAACGCGTGCTGGATCCGGTGACCTTCCAGATACGTGCGCTCCGCGCTGTCTTCCGCCGTGATGCCGAAATAGACCGCAGTCTCCTTTAGTCCGTAGGAGGTGATTTCGCGCGCCGTGATATCGTAAAGTTGCACCAGCAGATACGTGTCGACCACGGCCCGGCCGG
>JBEENF010000400.1:0-4058 GCA_041192325.1 Verrucomicrobiota bacterium | reverse complement strand
ATCGCGTTGATGATCTTGAAGTTTTCCACGTGGTAGTTGAGGTCCGCGCGGAAGGCCAGTTTCACCCCGAAGAGCTTCTCCATCCGCACCAGCAGGTCCGCGTCCTCGCTGCGCAGGCGCTCGAGGATGCTCGGATGCACCAGCACGCGCAGCGAATACTCCTTGCCGTCGTTGCGGAGTTGCAGGCGGCGCACCACCGAACTGAGCTTGCGCTGCAGCTCCACCGACATCGTGGTCGCGCTCTTCACAATGCCGCGGCCGCGGCAATACGGGCAGTCCGTGTACAGGTTGCTCGAAAGCGATTCCTGCTGCCGCTGCCGCGTCATCTGCATGATGCCCAGCGAGGAAATCGGCAGGATGTGGTTCTTCGCCTTATCGGTCGACATCAGCTCGACCATCTTTTCGTAGACGGCGTTGCGGTGGCGGCGCTCCTTCATGTCGATGAAGTCCATGATGATCAGGCCGCCGAGATTCCGCAGCCGGATTTGCCGGGCAATTTCCGCCGCAGCCTCGAGATTCACCGCGTAAATGACGTTCTTCTCGTCGCCGCCGCGGTTCTTGTGGGAACCCGTGTTCACGTCGATCGCGATGAGCGCTTCCGTTTCGTCGATGATGATTTCGCCGCCCGAGGGCAGCGGCACCTTGCGCTGGCCGGTCTGCTCGATCTGGCGCTCGATGTTGAAGCGTTCGAAGATCGGAATGCTGTCCTTGTAGACCGCAATCTTCCCGGCGCTGCGCTTGGAAATCTGCGCGACCAGCTTCTGGGTGCGTTCGTGGTCCTGCTTGCTGTCGATCAGGACGCGGTCGACCTCCTCGGTGAGGAAATCGCGGACGGTGCGCTCGACGAGATCGGGTTCCTGGTAGAGACACGCGGGAGCGCGATCGCTCTTCATCTTGGCGACGATGCCTTCCCAAGTCTTCAGCAGGATGTGCAGATCGCGGACGAAATAGCGGGGCTTCTTGCCTTCGCCGGCCGTGCGCACGATGACGCCAACCCCTTCCGGCAGGGTTAGCTCGTTGATCAGAGACTTCAGGCGCTTGCGCTCCATCGGGTCTTCAATCTTGCGCGAAATGCCGCAGCCGTCGCTAAACGGCGTCAGGATCAGGTAACGCCCGGGCAGGGAAAGATTGGTCGTGGTGCGCGGACCCTTGGTGCCGATGGGGCCCTTGGTGACTTGGATGACGATGTCGCTGCCGGGCGGATAGAGCTGGGGGATGTCCTTGACGGTCGGCTCCGCGGGACGCTCCGGGGCGTTCTTGCGCTTGTTGACGCGTACAACCTCCACCGAGGAATCGGCGGCGGCGGGCAGCATGTCCCAGTAATGCAGAAAAGCGTTCTTGGAGTAGCCGATGTCAACAAACGCCGCCTTCAGGCCAGGATCGAGATTCTTGATGCGACCCTTGTAGATGCCGCCGACCATCCGGTTGTCGGACTCCCGCTCGATCTCGAACTTTTCGAGGCGGCCGTCAACGAGGAGCGCGACGCGCTTTTCGAGCGGCTCGGAATTGATGATGAGCTCGCGATAGGCGCCTTTGTCCTTCTGGAACACCGCGAGAATTTTTTGCAGGAACGGACGTTGCTGGGCGCGCTCGGCCGCGCCCGCCTTTAGTTCGGCGTTGGTGACCGGTGCGATTTCCTGCTGCGGCGGGGGATTGACGAGTTCCTCGTCATATTTTTGGGCGACGTCCTGTGGGACGCCGGATTGCGTTGAATCGCTCATGGGTGTGGTGGGTATACACGGAGCCCCTTCGAGCGGCAGTCGCATCGCAGGAAATTCTGGCAGTGCGGTCCATGGGGCGAAGAAGGGATTTCATGTGAAATCCTTCCGGAAGCGCCAGACGCTCTGGACCAGTCCTTGCAACAAACAGCAACTGAGCACAAAGGAACCGCCGTAGCTGATTAGGGGAAGCGGTATGCCCGTGATGGGCACGAGCCCGATGGTCATCGCGATGTTCACGAACACATGCACGGCGAACAGCACGGTGACGCCGATGGCGAGCAACGTGCCGAACCGGTCCCTCGCGGAACCGGCAATGCGAATGCCATTGAACAGCACTATCCCAAACAGGCCCAGGACCGTAAGGCTTCCCAGAAATCCTTTTTCCTCCGCGATAACCGCGAAGATAAAATCGTTGTGCGCGACCGACGACGGCAGGTAGCCGAGTTGCGCCTGTGTTCCCTCCGTCCACCCCTTGCCGGTGAACCCCCCGCTGCCGACCGAGATCAACGACTGGGTGAGGTTCCAGCCTGCTCCGGTGCCCGTGGGATCAATCGTTTGCGGCGCCGCGAAGGACAAAATTCGGTTCCGCTGATAGTCGTGCAGGGGGAGGAAGGAGTGCGGCTCGTATTTGCCCAGGTTCGCCTTGGTGAAGGCGTAATTATGCTCCTTCATGAAAGACGCATACCGCCAGGAATCGAGTGAAACGATGCCGACCACGAACAGGAAAGTGCCCAACGCGCCGAGAAAGAAGCGCGTCGACAATTTCGAGACGTAAAGCATCGCAAACACCATGGGAGGGAGGACTATTGCCGACTTAAGATCGGGTTGTTTCCAGATCAAGAACATGGGGGTGCCTACCGCAAGGGCCAATTTGCCCAGCGTACCCAGCGATTGCTGCACCGTGCCAATTTTGGAGCGAATCAGCGTGCTGGCCGTGATGAGGAGAACGGCGATTTTGGCGGTTTCAGAGGGCTGAAACGAAAAGGGCCCGAGATCGATCCAGCGTTGCGCGCCCCATTTCGCCGCCGCGGCGCCGCCAACGCCCGGAATGAAGACCACCACCAGCGGAATCAGGCAGGCGACGTAAATCCAGTGCGCCACGCTCAGCCAGAATCGGTAATCGATCAGCGAAACGGCCAGGTAGATGCCGGCTCCCAAGGTCAGGTAAACGATCTGCTTGAACCAATACTGCCGCATCACCCCCGCCAAACCGCTGACCGAGGCGAGTCTCCCATCCGAAAACTGTGCCGAGTAGATGAATGCCACCCCGATGGCGCCCAAAACAAACAGCGCCCCGGGCGTGAGCAGGTCCCACTTCCCGCGCGTCGTCGGCTTTAAGACGTTCAGGTATTCAGTAGGGGCGGAAAGATTCACGTGGCGAGGCGGCGATGGGCTTTGGGCGGATTCAACAAACCGTTGCCACCGCAACGCGCAATCAGGGAAAAGATCACGCGCGTGCGCGAGCCTCAAACCAGCGAAAATAGCCCAAAGACGGCTGCACGCACCCTCTGAGCGTTACCTGGATCACCAAGGAGGGGGCAGCTATTGGCCGGGTTCAGCGGGAGGAAAGGCGCGCGGCTGCGATTTGGAAACTTGCCCCCGCCGCCCGCGCGTGCGCGAGTAGCTTTCACCCCATGGTCACCGCATGAACCTAAGCATCGTCGGCATTGTTGTTTCCCTGCTGTTCATCGTGTTCCTCGCACTGCGCGGCTGGCACATCATTCTCATCGCGCCGCTCGCGGTCGTCTTGGCGGCGCTGTTCTCCGGCATGGAGATCCTACCCATGCTGTCAGGCCCCTATATGAAGGGGTTCATCAGTTACGCCTCGAAGTACTATTTCATTTTTCTGGCGGCGTCCGTGTTCGGCAAACTGATGGAGGATTCCGGGGCCGCCCACGCGATTGCGCAGCGGATCCTGCGCCTTATCGGCCGCGGCAGTCAGTACAAGGTGCTGCTGGCCGTGACTGCGATCACCATGGCGCTCACGCTGGGCGGGGTCAGTCTCTTCGTGGTCATTTTCGCCGTGATTCCCGTCGCGCGCCCGCTCTTCAAGGAGCTCAATGTGCCCTGGCACCTGTTCTTCGCTGCGTTCTTCTTCGGCATCGGGTCCATCACCATGACCATGATCCCGGGCACGCCCTCGATCATCAACATCATGCCCACAAAGTATATGGCTTCGACGCCGACGTCGGCGCCCATCGTCGGTCTCCTGGGCGCGGTGGTCGTGGTGGCGCTTAATCTCTGGTACATGAAGTTTGCGTTGCGCCGCGCCGTCGCCGCCGGCGAAGGCTACGCGGAGGTCGCGGCCCTGGCGCCGGTTACCGCGGTGGCGCTGCG
>JBEENF010000399.1:0-4059 GCA_041192325.1 Verrucomicrobiota bacterium | reverse complement strand
ACCTCGGTGTTGGCGTTCTTCTTGAACGCGGTGTTCGGCAGCCGGATCGCGCCAAGGAAATCGCACGACTTCGCGACCGCCTCGCGCAAGTTTGGATACTGTTTGTCCAGCGTGCCGCGTGAAGTGACAAACGCGACCAGCCCGCCGGGCCGCACGCGCTCGGCCGCAGCCACGAAGAAATAGTCGTGAATGTGGAATTTCCGCGGATTGAATTTCGGATCGAAGGGCGCGTAGTCGCCGAACGGCACATTGGACACCGCGAGATCGAAGCCATTCGTCGGAAGTGTGACGTTCTCGAACGCCTGCGACCGGATGTCTACGTCGGGGTAAAGCGCCTTCGCGAGTCGCGCGGTGAGCGGGTCGATTTCAACGCCGGTCAGATGCGAGCGCGCGACCATCGCTTCCGGCATCACACCGAAAAAATGCCCGAGCCCGCAAGCAGGCTCGAGGATGCGCCCGTGCGTGAAGCCAAAGCGATTCAGAGCCGCATACATCGCACGTATAACCGTTGGCGAGGTGTAGTGGGCGTTGAGCACAGTGGCACGCGCGGAACTCATTTCACCGGCCTCCAACAACGCCGCCAGTTCCGCCTGCTCGGCTTTCCACTGCGGAGCCTCCGCCGGCGTCGCGAACACCTGTGGTAGTCCGCCCCAGCCGACATACTTGGCGATAACGGATTTTTCTTCCGGCGTCGCCGACCGGGCCTCCGCCTGAATCTGCCGCAGCGTGCGGATCGCCGCGATATTCTGGCGATACTTCTGTTTCGGGCCGCCCTCGCCGATCCGGTCGGCGTCCGTGATCCGGTAGTTGCTCGCGTTGAGCGGAACTACTTCGCGCGCTCCGACGGCAAGAGAATGTATCTCTCCCTCACCAGCTCCCACGCCTGATCGTGCGCCTGCTGCGGATTCAGCCCCTGTTTGCGAAAGGTTTTCATCAGCGTTTCCATCTCGTCCGTCGTCCGCTCCTGAGCGTCCAAGAGCGCTGCTTGCAACCGCCCCAGCCGTGTCAGTTGCAGCACCATCCTGGGGCATTGCTGGCGCCAATGGGTTTCCGCCATCCGGCCGTAGTTGAGGAGTCCGCTCATGTTGCGTGTGCGCGAAGAGGTCGAGTTGCGACGGATCGTTGAGACGTTTTTGCGCCATGCTTCATGCCGTTTCAATCGTGATTCGCCGCACCTGCGGGCCGGGCCGCGCGCCTGTCGGGCGGGGGAAGTTGACCCGCAGTTCGCACAGCCGGCCAAGGTCGAGTGCCACGCGCACTTCGGACAACTCGCGGCCCTCGATGACGATTTCCTCTTTGTCCGTCTTGATCGTCAGCAGCTCCGGTTCGCCCACCGCGTGCTCCCATCGCTTGAACTGGTCGGCCGGAAACGACACCCAGCGGTCCACGAGCGCGAAACGCACTACGGTCGCCGTCCGGCCATCAGGCGAGATTTCGCCCCAGTTCGGGGGCGCTGGCCGCACCAGCGGCTTGGCTCCGGGAAAAATTTCGATGCTCATGCGGCTTGGGCGCGGACCGTGGGGGTGACGTGCGACGCCCATCGCGCGCGCCACGACTTTCGGGGTGACGGGTTCTCGGGCTGATCCGGGCCGACCATTTCAAGGGCGAGCTTCCGATCGGCGGGCCGCATCATCGCGTTGCGGGCGGCCTCGCGATCGGAGGTGTAGATCATCTGGCTTTCGCGGAAGCGGGAGTTCGAGACGTAGGCTTGCTTCAAGTTACCACCGGTGATGCCCGCATCGGCCATGAGCAGGATGCCGCGATCCACGGTCTTGCCTTGCGAGCCGTGCGAGGTTGTGGCGTAGCCGTGAGAAAACTCCCGAAACCACTCCGGCAACTTCCGGCCGTCTTGCAGAATAATTCCGCCGTCCGGCGCGAAGTTCGCCACCGTCGCGAGGTCGCCGTTCCGCAAACCCGCCGGCTTGAGGTTGGCCCGCAACAGCAGTCGATCTCCGATAGCGACGGGTGTTTGCTTGGCGAGTCCGACGCTGAATCCGCTGGTGCGGCGCGGGTCGATCCGGCGTTCATGCCCATCCGCCTCTTGCACCACGAGCAGCCGGTCTTCGCGGCGAATCACGGTCACGGCGTCGTATTTTGAAAAGGGTCCGGTGGCGCGGTGGAAACTAAGCATGTCGCCCGGCTGGTAATTCTGCACCCGGCGGCGCTCCTCCTGCGTCCATTTCAGAGAATCGACGGTAGTATATATGTGTTCGTCCCGGCCGATCAGTGCAGCGGCCCGCAATTGCCGACGAACTTCGTCCGTAAATTGGTGGATTTCCGACCAGACCGGTGAAATTGCCAGACACGATTTTCCCGACTGCACCGTGCGAACGTAGTCGTCGGCCGCGGTGGCAAACATGACGGGCAGGTCACGGACCTCCCGCACGGCGCCGAGTCGATTGAACTGGTTGAACGCGCCGAAGGCATCGCCCCGCGCCAGCCGGGCGACCGCAGATCGGTAGGCCGGGTCCACCTGCCGCCGGATCTCCGTCAGTTGAAAGACCGGCACCCGCGCAAACTCCTGCAAACAGCGCAGGGCATCGCCGGCTTCGACCGAACCATGCTGCTTGATGTCACCCACCAGCAGAAGTCGATTGTCGTTGCGGGCTGCCAACCGGCACAGGTCGCGCATCTCGCGCACTGAAACGAGTCCGGCCTCATCCACCAGTAACACTCGGCCACGGTTGGAGCGCTGCAGCGACTCGCTCACCAAGAGCTGTTGGAGTGTGTCCGCGTCCGCCGTCAATTCCTGCCGCAGCACTTCCGTGGCTCCCGAGGAAGGCGCGCAACCGAACACTTGGCCGCCGGCCTTTTCGATCCCGGCCACCACGGTTTTTAGACACGTCGTTTTTCCGGTTCCGGCGTCACCTTGGAAAATGACCACGCCGGAGCACGACCCGAGCAGGTCTCGCACGGCGGCGTTTTGGTCGGCCGCCAGTTTCATGCCGGCGGGCACCTTGCCCAGCGGCCGGCCGCGCTTCAGTTGCCCGTTGGCCCACCCCGTGAATTCCGCCTCGGCGGCGAGGCCGTCGCGCGAGGCGATTTCGTCGTCAACGCGGAGGAGTGCGCCGGAGCGTTCTCGGGAAGCCAATGCCCGTTTCAATCCTTCGATGGTGACGCGGGCGCGGCCTGCGATGAGGGCTTCCCTCAGCAGCAGTCGGTCATCCACGACTGACCTGCGCTCAAACACATGTGCCTCGGCCGACAACACGGCATCCAACGGAGCCATCGGCGCGGACGGCGCGGGCCGTCCTTCGGCGGCGGCCACGGTGGCCCGCAACTGTGCCAACTCGGTGCCTGCCTCCTTCAACCATCCGTTGCGAAGATCGACTGCCGTCGCGTGGGTCTTCGCCTCGCGGCTTTCGCCCGTGATGGCGTGCAGCGCGTCCTGAGTGGTCGCGCCCACGGCCTTGGCCCGTTCGAGGATTGTCCGTCGCCGTTTGCTGAAACGCTCGCGCAGTTCCGCCGGGACACCCTTGAGATTGAAACCCAGCCCTCGAATCGTCTCCACGGTGTAACCTGCGCCCAGCATTCGTTCGGCGAGCTTGTTGTAGCAGACCTCACGAAAATATCCCTGATGCCGGAAATAGGCCGACGGCTGGACGCCCTTCCACCGCGCCTCGGTCGAATCGTAGGTCAGGTTCATGATGCACACGTGGGTGTGCAATTGAGGATCGAGCGAACGGCTGGCATCGTGGGTGACGATGGCCGCAACCATGTTGCCCGTGGTTCGGTCCTCATTCGCGCCGGCCCGCCGCACGCGCGTCGCCGTCGAAGCTTCAATTTCACGCAAGGTGTCCGTCACGGCTTCCTGCCACCAACCGCCGATCCGTTGATCGCCACCGACGAGATAGAGCAGCGACACATCTTTCGGCGGGGAGATTTGGCCGAAGTAACAAACCCGCCGGTGCGGACCTTTGTCCCGAACCATGAGCTTCTCACCGGTCACGGGATGCAACCCGTGGCAAAGGTTCTCGAAATGCTCCACTTGGCAGCAACCCGCCAAGCCCAGCTTCTCTGCACCTGCGCCTACCCAAGTCATTTCCGCACGACCCTCCT
>JBEENF010000398.1:0-4059 GCA_041192325.1 Verrucomicrobiota bacterium | reverse complement strand
ACTTGACCGAGCGTCAGACGGTTCAGGCGGTGATTGATCAGATGGACGAACTTGTTTCGCAAATGGAACGGGAAGCGGCGCAGATCAAGTAGCAGCCTCCCCGGGCGGCCCGTCGTCCGGGGGCGTTACTTGGCGAGGACCGGCTCACTGCCGGTGGCCGCTTCGCTCTCCGCAAGACGCCGCCGCGTCTTTGCGGTGAACTTGTCCATGTAAACGTAGATCACAGGCGTGATATAGAGCGTCAGGAGTTGCGATACCACCAGGCCGCCCACGACAGCGAGCCCGAGCGGGCGGCGTGAATCCGCGCCGGCGCCCAGGCCGATCGCGATCGGCAGCGCGGCGGCGAGCGCGGCAAAGGTCGTCATCATGATGGGCCGAAAGCGCACCAGACACGCCTGGACGATGGCTTTTTCGGGCGAGGTTTCTCCCTGGGCGCGCGCAGCCAGGGCGAAGTCGATCATCATGATCGCGTTCTTTTTCACGATGCCGATCAGGAGAATGATGCCCACGTAGCCCATCACGTTCAACTCCTCCTTGAACAGCCACAGCGTGAACAGGGCCCCGAAACTCGCCGCGGGGAGCCCGGACAGAATGGTCAGCGGGTGGATGAAGTCTTCGTACAGGATTCCGAGCACAATATAGATCACGAGCACCGCCATGATCAGGAGCAGGCCGAGACCTTGCATGGAGGAGGCAAACGCCTGGGCCGAGCCTTGGAACCCGCCACTGACCGTGGTCGGGAGTTCCTTGCGCGCGAGTTCATCGATGAGTGCGGCGGCTTGACCGATGGAATATCCGGGGCGGAGGTTGAACGATAGCGTCACGGCGGCCGCCTGACCGAGGTGGTTAACCGTCAGGGGGCCGACCTCGCGCTGCAGCTCGGCCACGGTGTCTAGCGGCACGGGCTTGCCGGAGTTGCTGCGCAGGTGGAGCAGCGCGAGGGCGTCCGGATTCCGCTGAAATTCCGGCGCGAGTTCCATGATAACAAAGAACTGGTTGGTCGGCGTGTAGATGGTTGAGACCTGGCGCGAGCCGTAAGCGCTGTAGAGCGCTTCCTCGATCTGTTGCGGCGTGATGCCCAAGGCCGACGCGCGGTCGCGTTTGATGTGGACGCGTAACTGCGGGTTCGAGATTTGCAGATCCGAATTGACGTCCTGCAAGTCCGGGAGCGTGCGCATTTTCGCCTCGAGCGATTGGGCGGCGGCGTACAGTTCCTTCAAGTCGGTGCCGAACAACGTGTATTGGTAGAGCGCCTTGGTCAGCGATCCGCCAATGCGGATCGGCGGGAGTTGTTGCGGATAGATGCGCATGCCGGGCACCACCGTGAGTTGACGCCGCAGGTCCTGCACCACGTCCGAAGCATGGGGCCTTTGCCCGCGCGGTTTCAGCCGGATGAAGAAGCGGCCTTGATTGCTCGTGGCTTGCGACATGCCCCCGCCAATCGACGACATGAAGGCGTCCACGGCGGGGTGCCGCGCAATGATGGTCGCGGCGGCCTGCTGGTGGCGGACCATTTCTGAAAAGGACATGTCCTGGGCTCCTTCCGTGAAGGCGAAGATCTGTCCGGTGTCATCGGTGGGAATGAATCCGGTCGGCAACTGGCGACCGACCAGAATCGTCAGCACGATCATGGCGCCGGCAACGCCCACGGTCAGAATCCGATGCCGCATCGCGAGGCGCAGCGTGCGTTCGTAGAGCCCGACCATGCCATTGAAAACCCGCTCCATGGCGCGATAAAACCTGCCATGCGCTGGTCCGCCCGCGGGATGGCTGCGCAGAAAGCGGCTGCACAACATCGGCGTCAGGGTCAGCGAGACCAGGCCGGAAACCAAAATCGATGCCGTGATCGTCACGGCAAATTCGTGGAGGAGCCGTCCGAGAATGCCACCCATGAAGAGCACCGGAATGAAAACCGCGACCAGCGAGAGCGTCATCGACATGATGGTGAAGCCGATTTCGCCGGAGCCCTTGAACGCGGCTTCGCGCACCGACATGCCCTGTTCGAGGTAGCGCACGATGTTCTCGAGCATGACGATGGCGTCGTCGACCACGAATCCGACGGAAAGCGTCAGCGCGAGCAGCGAGAGATTGTCGATCGTGAAGCCGAAAAAATGCATCGCGATGAACGTGCCGAGCAGCGCCATGGGAATCGCGATGCTGGGGATGATCGTCGCCGTCAGCGTCCGCAGAAAAAGAAAGATCACCAGGACCACCAGAGCGATGGAAAGCAGCAGGGTAAACTTCACGTCCTGGACCGATTCATGAATCGTCAGCGAGCGGTCGAACAACACCTCGAGGTTAATCGACGGCGGCAACTGCTGGCGGAAAGCGGGGAGGAGCGCGCGCACTCGCTCGACCACTTCGACCGTATTGGTGCCCGGCTGCCGCTGGATGCCGAGGCCGATCGAACGGTGGCCGCCGTGTTTGTCGTAAAACCAGCTGGCCACCCGGTTTTCCTGCACGCTGTCGAGCACCTGCGCGAGCTCGCCCAAACGGACCGGCGCGCCCTTGCGGTACGCCACGACGATCCTCGCAAATTCCGCGGCATTGCTGAGCTGGCCCGAGGCAACCACGGTCATCGTCTGCTGATTCCCGTCCAGCACGCCCGTCGGCAGGTTGACGTTGTGGGTGGACAGAGCGGAACGCACCTCGTCGAGCGTGATGCCGCGGCTGGCGAGGGCGCGCGGGTCGAGCTGGACCCGCAGAGCGTATTTTTGTGCTCCGTAGATTTGCACCAACGCCACGCCGTCGAGGGTCGAGATGCGCTGGGCGAGTGATTCTGGGCGTATTCGTCAACTACGGACAGCGGCAGCGTGGGCGAGCTGAGCGAAAGCCAGAGGATGGGTGAATCCGCCGGGTTCGTCTTCCGCAAAGATGGCGGCGCGGGCATGTCGGCCGGCAGCCGGCGCTGAACGGCGGCAATCGAGGCCTGCACGTCCTGGGCGGCGGCATCGATGCTGCGGGAAAGATTGAACTGGATCGTGATTGCCGTGTTGCCGAGCGAACTGGTCGACGTCATCGAATCGATGCCCGCGATGGTCGAGAGCTGCTGTTCGAGCACCGTGGCGACGGCGGATGCCATCGTTTCGGGCGTCGCGCCCGGCAGGCTGGCGTTTACGACAATGGTCGGAAAATCGATGTTCGGCAGATCGCTGACCGGGAGAATGCGATAGGCCATCAATCCGAAAACGCAGAGCGCTCCGGTGAGCAGCGTCGTCATGACCGGACGACGGATACAGAGAGCCGGGAGGTTCACGACTTGGGCTCCCCTGCCTTGGGCGTGTCGGCATTGAAAGTGGAAAGCGCCTTCGCCTCGACTTTGGCGCCGGGCACAAGTCGGAGTTGGCCGTCGGTTACGACGGTTTCACCGGCGCGCACGCCCTCGGCAAGCAGCGTGGTATCGGCGGCCGTCCGGAGTACTTTGACGCGGCGGATCTCGGCCGTCTCGTCGGACTTTACGACGTAAAGTTGCGGGCCATTTTGGCCGGTCTGAATTGCCGCCGTGGGCACGACGAGCGCGCCGCGATCCACGCCCATGCTGGTTTGCACCTGCACGAACTGGCCCGGCCACAACGCATGATCCGCGTTTTCGAAAGTCGCCTTGAGCATGATCGTGCCCGTGGTCGGATCGACGGCGTTGTCGATGAAGGCGAGCTGGCCGTCGCGGCGGCTGATCCCGGTGGCGCGGTCATTTACCGTGACCACGGCGTCCCGCCGCGTGAGGGCCGCCCGGATCTCACCCAGCGCCCGCTCCGGCACGGAAAACGCCACCGAGATGGGCGCGAGTTGATTGAGCGTGACGATGGACTGGCTGACATCGTTCGCTTTCACCAGCGCGCCCTGGTGCAGGATGAGCTGGCCGGTGCGGCCGGCGATCGGCGCGCGAATGGTGGCGTACCCCAGCATCAACTCGGCGTTTGCGACCGAGGCTTCCTTGGATTGAACGAGCGCGCGGGTGGTCTCCGCCTTGGTGGTGAGTTGCGCGAACTGTTCTTTCGAAATGGCGTCCTGCTGATCGAGGCGCTGGTAGCGTTCCAAGTCGCCGGTGGCCTTGGCCGA
>JBEENF010000397.1:0-4060 GCA_041192325.1 Verrucomicrobiota bacterium | reverse complement strand
ATGATCGCGCTGAAGGCAGGCAGGGGCAGCATGGTGGGTTGGGGTGGGGAGTGAGACCGGGCGTGCTCAGGCGATCGGTTAACCGGAAAGACGGCGATGTGAATTGTTCGCGGCGGATCTAATCAGCGTACTCGCGCGCCGTCAGTCGCGGCAGGCAGTCCCAATCAACGGGCCATTGGCTGAGGCCCATTAAATTCCACGCCGCCGATGTAAACCCGCTTAACGCGCAGCGTTTTGTCCAACACCAGCACGTCGGCTTTCTTGCCGACTTCGAGGCTGCCGACGCTCTTTTGGAAGCCGACGCGCTCGGCGGGCGTGAGACTGCCCATCCGCACCGCGGCGGCGACCCCGGCGCTCGTCTGCTCTTTCATGTGACGCACCATCGTGTCCATCCCCACGACCGAGCTTGCCAGGCCGGCGCCGGGTTGGAACCCGACTTTGCCGTCGCTCTCAAACCACTCGCCATCGGCTTGGGGGCCAAAGCGGTACCGGCCGGGTGGCATGTCTAAGGCGCGGTTGGCGTCCGTCACCACGATGAGGCGTTGCGCGCCTTTCATGACGAACGCGAATTCCAGCAACTCGGGCGCGAGGTGGCAGCCGTCCGCGATGAGCTCCGTGCTCATCTCGTCCTGCATCAAAACAAACTGCTCCATGCTGCCCTGCGACGGGGTGCCTAGGCGCGTGCGAATGCTGGGTGCGGAACTCATCGCGCACCAAAAATGATCCACGTGTCGCATGCCGGCGCGGAACGCCCGATCCATTTCCGTCCAGCTCGCGTCAGAGTGGCCGCACGTTACGAGATAACCGCGGCTGGATGCTTCCCGATAGAACTCCTCGGCTCCCGGCAACTCCGCGGCGCAGGTCGCCACCCGGATGATGCCACGGTCAAAATGCTCGCGGTACTCGACGGGATCGGGATCGCGGCGACCGGACTGGAGATGGCACCCCACCTTTTCCTCCGCAAAGTAGGGGCCGTAGAAATGCGCTCCGCCAATGCGGGCGCCGTCGGTTACCTGCCAGTGTTTTTGCACGCTCTGACACGCCTCAAGCATGGCGGTGATCTGCGCGCGCGAGCCCGTGGTGGTCGTCGGGAAAATTGTGGTCGTGCCGTGACGCGCGTGGGCGCGGTTCGCAGTGATGACGGCCGCCGTTTCGCCATCCATGTAGTCGGCGCCGGCGCCGCCGTGCACGTGAATGTCCACGTAACCGGGCCCGATATAGCCCTCCTCGCAGCGGACGACCTGCGCCCCCGCCGGCATGGTCACTTCGTCCTTGCCGGCGATTTCCGTGATGACGCCGCCCCGGCAAACCAATGCCGCGTTTTCAATCACTTGATCGGCAAGGATAACGGATCCAACAAAGACGGTGGCGGGTTCGGCAAAGGACATGCCGCAGACTAGGATGCTGGCGGCGGCGGCGCCAAATGTGTTTCAGGGTGAGGGAGAAATAATGGAGCCAAGCCTCGCGACCACGCCGCAGCCGGACGGGTTTGTGCGGGAGCGTGACCTTGCTGCCGCGAAAGGCCCGCTGCCATCGCGCAACCTGCCGGTCGCTGGGAACTGCCGCTCGGCTCGGGGGACAGTTGCCCGATGCCAACCAAATCTGCTCAAGAATCGACCCGAGCCTCCCAACGTGGAGCTACGCCGGCGCCAGCGGGCCGGTCCTCGCGTTCGCAATCCCAGTCGCAGCGCGCCACAACCAAAGCCAAGGCCGGCGAACCGTTGACCGCAAAACGTCCGGGGAGCCGATCGCCGAAACAGGAGAATCTGTAGTTTTGATGCGGGGTCGGAACCGATCCTGGTGGCGGGGGAGAGGCGCGGCTGTTTCGCCGTGTTGCTTGCCCTCGGCGTGAAGGGGTGGAATTTCGGTCGCTTGGCCCGGCCGTTTCCTCAATTTCGTCCTGAGCGAAGTTGCCGGCCCGGAGAGCGGAGCTCCACTCTTCCCCCTTATGCGAATTATCCGCCCCCTGCTCCGCGCGACCAGTTGCGCCGTGTTCCTGGCCTGTGCCCAAGCTTCCGCGCGTGATCTGTCCGATCTGGAGGAGATTCTCCGGTTTCCCACCATCGGCGATCTGAATCTCTCTGCTGACGGCCGCTTCCTCGCCTATGCGCGCGGAGAACCTTCGGCTGAGAAAGACGTTACGACCGTCTACGCGCTGGAGGTGGCGGCAGGAGCTGTGCGCAAGGTCGGCGTCGGCCATACTCCGAAGTGGTCTCCTGACGGCGGTACGCTGGCGTTTTTCGGCAAAGGCCGGCAGGTGTGGATCGCCGGGGTCTCCGGTGAACCGCGGCAGATCACCAAATATTCGGCGCCCGTGGCGCAGTACTGCTGGTCGCCCGACGGGAAGAAGATCGCGTTCACGGCTGAAACGGTGGTCCGCGCCGAAGGCGCCGCCGCGCGCCCCATGCGGGTCGGAGTGGATGATGTACCTTTTCGAAAACTCTGGGTCGTGGACGTGGTAACGGGAAAGGCTGAGGAAATAGCCGGCGGGGACTATAGCGTCGGCGGTTCCGACCAATGGTTTCTCGATTTCTTTTCATGGTCCCCCGATTCAAGTCAGATCGCGTTCTCGCGCCGCTTGCATGGCGGCGCGGGCGGGCACCTTGACGGGGATGTCGCCGTCGTCGACGTGCGCACCCGGGCCGTGCGGGTGCTGGTGAGCCGGCCCGGCATGGAAGGATATCCGATGTGGTCACCCGATGGCCGTGGCATCGCCTTTATTACCACGAGCGGACGGCGGGATTGGGTGACCGCTTCCGACCTCGATTTCGTCGACGTGGCCACGGGCGCGATCACCCGCTTGAGCCGCGGCTTCGATGAGAAGATCAAGGACTTTTATTGGACGGCGGACAGCCGGTACATTTTGTTCAACGCTTGGCAGGGCGTCTCGTCGGAAATTTTCGAAGTCGATGTGGCGGCGCGGAGTGTGCGCCGGCTGAGCACAGGCGAAGGCGTAATCAGCGATCTCACCGTGGCGGCGAATGGCAGCGTGGCATTCATTCGCGAATCCGGCGCCGTGGCGCCGGATGTCTATGTGGCGAGCCGAGGCAAGTTCGAGCCGCGACGACTCACCCGGCAGGCGGAGGAACTCAAGGCATGGCCCAAGTTGGAGTCGCGGGTGGTGCGTTGGCCGAGCTTCGACGGGATGATGATCGAGGGCATTCTGACGCTGCCGGCGAACTATCAGCCGGGAACGCGCTATCCCTTGCTGGTGCATTTGCACGGCGGCCCGCATGCGGCGGAGCACGATGAGTTCATGTTGAATAAATATCTGCGGGAATTCCGCTGGTTCGCGGGGCACGGGTGGGCCGTGTTTCGCCCGAACTACCGCGGGTCCGGTGGTTACGGCGAAAAATTCCTGCGCGCTAATCTGTTCGGGTGGGGCATTGGCGATTATCAGGACATCATGTCGGGCGTGGATCATCTGATCGCGACGGGCGTCGCAGATTCGGACCGGCTTGCCGTCAACGGCGGATCCTATGGCGGCTACCTCTCGTCGTGGATCATCACCCATACGAACCGCTTCAAAGCGGCGGTGGTCGGCTGCGCCATAGTGGACGTGCCCAGTTTTGTAAGAACCACTGATCTGCCGGAGCGTTTTGAGTCGTACCTCGGCACGGATGAACGCGCTTTTCCGCGGCATTCACCGTCGACCTATATCCATAATATCTCAACGCCGGCCTTGATCTGGCACGGGGACAGCGATCCGCGCGTTCCGTTGATGCAGAGCCGATTTTTGTACACCGCGATGCGTGATCGGAAGACGCCGGTGGAGTTCATTATTTATCCGAACTCGGGTCACGGAGTTGGCCCCGCCTGGATCGGTGACCTCGCAACTCGCACCATCGCGTGGTTCGACAAGTACGTGCCGGGTGTGGATCGAAACTGACCGTATCCGCAGCCATCGAATGCGCACCGGCCGCAACGCCGCCAGTCGGACGCGTTACCTGGCGCCCGCGCCGGTTTCGAGCACGCAGCGAAACCCGTGGTTGCCGCTGCGATCGGTGGCTTCGAAGGTGATGCGGTTCGACGAAAGCAGCATCGACTGCGAGTTGCTGTT
>JBEENF010000396.1:0-4061 GCA_041192325.1 Verrucomicrobiota bacterium | reverse complement strand
TCCCCACCCCTCGTGGTCAATCCGTGAACGATTCGCCGATCGCAACTGCGCCCAAGCCGACAGGGCCCGTAGCTGCCGAACAGCCCACGATCAAGTTCTCGATTCCCGCCGCCCGGAAGTGATTCCCGTCGGGCTTCGGCAGAGCGCCTCGCGCGGCGCACCACCTCAATGTTCGAGCGCCAGAACGATCGCGCCTAAAAGCACAAACGACCCGCCCAGCAAGCCCGCTTCGTAGCGCTCAAAGCTCTTGATTCGAATTCGTTCGAAGCCAAGCAGAGCCAGCCACGTGAAGAGCGTCATGCCGATTAACGTTGCCAGGGCCAGAATCGCGCTGAGCACCACGAAGCCGCGCCAGCCAAACTGCACTCCCGATAGGTAAACCGGAAGAAATCCTTCGCAGGGAGACAGCGTCAGCATCACCAGCAAACCGCTGATCGCAGACCAGTCGCCGGCCTTCGTGCTGATCAGTGGACTATCCTTTAGTTCATCGTGCCAATGGCTGAGTTCATGCGCTTTCCCACAATGGGCGTTCGCATGATGGTGCCCGCCGGGGGGGTGATGGTGCAAAATCCCCCTGCCCGTCCACTGCCGCCACAAATAGAAAATTCCGAAAGTCATCAGCAGACCGCCGGCCATCCAAGGGAACGCCCGCCCCACCCGTTCATCCAGTTGGAATCCAAACCACGCGATCACCAGACCCAGCAAGCTCGTCAGCGCGACATGCCCGACTCCAGCCGCCAAAGTCACTGCGACGGTCTTTACGCGTCCCCAACCTCGCGCTCGCGCCACCAACACAAAAGGGAGCCAGTGGGTCGGGAGTGCCGCATGAAAAAAAGCAACGGTGAAACCCGTGGCTGCGACAGTCGTGAGAGCGGTGGATGGCATCGAGGGTGTGAGGCAGCACACGAGGCCTCGCGCTGTCGAACGTGAAAGGTAACAAAGGCGTCAAGCCAGCAGCTCTGAAAATCGTCTCGTTCTAGCCTCCGTTCTCGTTCTCCCTTCGACCAGAATGGCCGAACACTTCCCCCAATCTCGCTCCATGTCCGCCGCGCCCGATCTCCCCGCCGTCCGCTCTTACCTACTCAGCCTGCAAGACAGCATATGTGCGGCGCTCGAACGAGAAGACGGCTCCGCCACCTTCCGGACCGACGAGTGGACACGCCCCGAGGGAGGAGGTGGCCGCACGCGCCTGATGGCGGAGGGCGCCGTGTTCGAAAAGGCAGGGGTGGCGTTTTCGCAGGTTTGTGGCGTGAAGTTACCCCCCTCCGCCACCGCGCATCGGCCGGAGCTGGCAGGCAAGGCATGGGAGGCGCTTGGCGTTTCGCTTGTCATCCATCCGCGCAATCCACATGTGCCCACCAGCCACGCGAACGTTCGTTTCTTTCTCGCAGGCGCTGACACCGAGACGCCCGTCTGGTGGTTTGGCGGGGGCTTCGATCTCACGCCTTATTACGGTTTTGAAAACGACGCCATCCACTGGCACCGCACGGCGCGCGCAGCCGTAGCTCCCTTTGGCGAAGCACTTTATCCACGATTCAAAACTTGGTGCGACGAGTATTTCTTTCTCAAACATCGCGCTGAGCCCCGCGGCATCGGTGGGCTCTTTTTCGATGACTTCAACGAGTTGGGATTTGAAAAATCTTTTGCGCTCCTGCGCGCCGTGGGCGACGCGTTCATTCCCGCCTATCAGCCCATCGTCGCGCGCCGTAAGTCGACGCCTTACTCGGAATCTGAGCGGCTTTTCCAGCTTTACCGGCGTGGTCGGTACGTGGAGTTCAATCTCGTGTGGGATCGTGGCACACTCTTTGGCCTCCAAAGTGGCGGACGCACCGAATCCATTCTGATGTCGCTGCCTCCGTTGGTAAGGTGGGATTATGACTGGAAACCGGATCCAGGGTCGGCCGAGGCACGCCTGTACGACGTTTTTCTCAAGCCGCGCAATTGGGCCGACGAATCATCGGCAGATTAGCCAAATCCCCGCGTCGTGATTTCGACGCTGGAAATTATGTCAAATTTGCCCGCCAATTCCCCGCAATGACCTCCCGCGACCGTTTCCTTGCCGCCCTTGCCTGCCAGCCGCTTGAACGGCCGCCGATCTGGGTCATGCGTCAGGCGGGCCGCTACTTGCCGGAATATCGCGAACTCAAGTCAAAGTCGTCGTTCCTGGAGATGGTTCGCACCCCCGCGCTCGCAGCAGAAGTCACTCTGCAACCCTTGCGCCGGTTCGCGTTGGACGCGGCGATCCTGTTTTCCGACATCCTCGTCATCCCGGAAGCGCTTGGACAAGCTTACCATTTCCGCGACGCGGGTGGCATTGGCATGGATTATCGGCTCGAAACGCGCGCGCAGGTTGATGCCCTGGCGTCGCCTGAAGCTGTGCCGGACCGATTGCGCTACGTGGCTGACACGCTGGCGCTCCTAAAAGCCGAACTTAAGGACGCCCGAGCCTTGCTCGGTTTCGGGGGCTCCCCGTGGACGCTCGCGACTTACATGGTGGAAGGCGGCAGCTCCGAGGAATTTGAGCGGATCAAGCAATTGTTCTATACCGACCGGGCCACGTTTGACGCGCTGCTTGAAAAAATTACCGCCGCTCTGATCGCCTATTTCAAAATGCAGATCAGCGCGGGCGCGGACGCGATTCAGATTTTCGATTCCTGGGGCGGGATCATCGCCGGTCATGATTACGAAGCAGCGTCGTTGCGCTGGATTCGCGAAATTGTCGCTGCGCTGCCCACAAACTTCCCGATCATTCTTTACGCCAAAGGCACTGCTCCTCACCTGACGGATCAGGCCTTCACCGGCGTTCGCGCGTTAAGCGTCGACTGGACGAACGACCTCGCTGTTGTGCGTCGCACCCTCCCCGCCAACGTCGCCGTGCAAGGCAATTTGGATCCTGTGCTGCTCAACACCACACCAGACATTGTCCGTCGCGAAACAACCCGTCTCCTTGAATCAATGCGTGCCGCGCGCGGCCACATTTTTAATCTGGGCCACGGAATTATGCCTCACGCCAAGATCGAATGCATGCACGCGTTGGTTGATACCGTGACGCATTGGAAATAGCCGCGACCCGCAGCGGGCCGGATCTACCAACCGGCCACAGTGTCACCGTGGTAACGCTCGGATCGGGTGTCACTCCCCAGCAAGCCCTCGAAAAATTCGGCGATGGAAGCGGTGCACGAAAACCGCACCGCGTAAAACTTTCCGAGCATCATACTGGCTTCTGGCCGCCAAAGCTTGCGGGTGGCGACAGCACGAATCCGTGCTCCTGAGCGTAGCGGACCAACTCGGTCGTCGTGCCAAGGCTGAGTTTCCGGCGCAGATTAAACCGGTGCTTTTCCACCGTTTCGTGAGAGATCGCCAGCAGCGATGCTATTTCCCCATCCGTCAGCGGGCGCCCAACGAGCGACAGTAGGGTGCGTTCCCGATCGGTAAGCAGCTTATCAAACGAGTGGGGATTGGCGATACGAGCCGCCTTAGTTCGCAAAAAGGATTCTGAAAAGGTCACCCGCCCTTCCGCTACGGCCCTGATTGCAGTCTTCAAAGCAGCGACGGTGCTGGTGTTTTTGTCGATGAACCCCTGCACCTGACCGCGCTCTGCACGGAAGACGGTGTATCGCAGTGACAGGAAAGGATTATAATTCGGATATTGGGCTGCTTTTTTCTAACCGCCTCCACCACCGAAAAACCGTCTAAGTTACGCAATCGAAGATCAAGCAGCACGAGATCAGGCCTGGTCTGAAGGATCAACTCCACGGCTCGGTTCCCATCTTCGGTCTCCCCAACAATCGTGTGCTGCAGTTCTTCCTCACACACCCTTCGAGATGGTGCGCGAAACATCAAATTATCCTCAACGATAACCGTCGTCACGCCAGCAGGTTGGATAGGCCCGGAGTGACGTGCAAGTCCGCCAATAAAACTTCCGGTCCAAAAATATGCGGGATCTCTTAGGATGGGCAAAATTCCTGAAGTTCATGGCACAGGTTGGGACCACAATTCGGCTAGCCATGAAAGGTTAATCCCAGCCAACCCAAGCAACCATCTGCGGATTTTCTCCAGCA
>JBEENF010000395.1:0-4066 GCA_041192325.1 Verrucomicrobiota bacterium | reverse complement strand
CGCGCCATCTCGTCATACCAACAATGCGCGCTGTTGCAGGGAATCGCGATGGCGGCGCACCCCGCTGCATTCAGAAAGGCGATGCCACGAAGGAGGTGCGGCAGCGGCGATGGTCCTTCGCCCAAGACGTTTGCCGTGCGATCCGGAGTCGCGCAATCGCCATAGAGAACCACTGGAATATGCTCCTGATCACATTCTGCCTTGGTCGCCTGCGTCAGTTTCTTGAGAAAGTCGGCCGTGGCGAGCGGCCCCATGCCGCCTAGGATACCGAGCGAATTTCGCATCGCGAGAAACAACCCGGGTTGGGAAGCTGCGGGCGCAGTGGGCGCTCGGAAACGCTTTTCACGTTGAGGTCGCGCTATTTCCGGCCACGCCGGGCCGGTTGAGCCGCCGGGCTCTTTTTGAATTTGCGCAACGGGTTTTGCTTCTGCTGGAAGCGTTGGCTGGCTTTTTGATCTTTGATCGTCGGTAAGTACTTTGCGCCCATCTCCAAAGCCGGCCAACGACAGGGGGCTCGCGCAATCAGAATCGGCGGGAGAGTGGGATCCCTCTCCGGAAAGCAGCCGGATTAATCGCGCAATCTGCGCGACGGAAGCACCCGACTTGGACGGGCTCACCAAAGCTTTTCTGCACGCCGTACGATTTGCGGCCGTGCTTCGACCTCGGACGCAAAGCTGGATTCCGTGGCCCTTGGTGGATGGAACACGTGAGCCGGGACAAGGCCACCCAGATGCGAAACATGAAATGGATCATCGGCCAACTCCGCGCCTCGACGGCAGAAAGAACGCGTGACAAGGGGTTGCAGCGGAGGCTCGCAGTCGGCGGACTCCATTCATGATGTGGATGACCATTCTTACCTGGTGCGTTTCGTTTGCCGTGATTTTTCCATCGAACTCTGCAACCCATGCCGCTCCCGTCGTAATCGCGCATCGGGGAGCCAGCGGTTACCTGCCGGAACACACCCGCGAGGCAAAGGTGATGGCCTACGCGATGGGCGCAGATTTCCTGGAACAGGACCTGGTGCTCACAAAAGACGACGTGCCGATTGTCCTGCACGACATTCATCTCGACGCCGTCACGGATGTAGTCCGGAAATTCCCCGAGCGTCGGCGTGCCGATGGCCGCATCTACGCCTTGGACCTCACGCTGGCGGAGGTAAAACAATTGCGCGTGACGGAGCGCTTCGATCTCAAAACAGGCAAGCCCGTTTATCCGAAACGCTTTCCCGGCGAAAAAGCAGCGTTTGAACTGTCGACTTTAGAGGAGGAACTCCAACTCATCCGCGGCCTGAATCGCAGCACCGGTCGATCGGTCGGAATCTATCCCGAGCTCAAACAGCCAAAGTGGCACCGCGACCAAGGCAGGGACATCAGCAAGGTGGTGCTGCCGATTTTGGCGCGTTACGGATACGAAACAAAAGCAGCCCTCTGTTTCCTGCAGTGCTTCGAACTGGCGGAGCTCAAGAGGCTCCGCACCGACTTGGGATGGCAGGGCCGCCTCGTCCTGCTGATTGGAGGCAACAAGGTGGGAGCGGACGGGACGGATTTCGATCGTGTCTGCACGGACGAAGGCTTGACCGAAATTGCCGGGTTCGTTGACGCCATTGGCCCCGCGATCTCCCGCGTTGTTACGTGGTCGCCTGCAGGCGTCCGCCAGACGACGTCACTGCCACGTCTGGCCAGAGCCCATCAACTCGCCGTCCACGCGTGGACGGTCCGCACCGATGAACTCCCGAAACACTGTCCATCCGTCCACGAATTGCATGAGGCCTTGCTCAATGAAAACCAAGTGGACGCGGTGTTCTCGGATTTCCCAGACATAACGAAAGCTGCTGTCGTGCGGGGCAATTAGACGCTTCCCAGATTTCCGGCGCCCGAAACTTGCGAAACGACCACGGTCTCCTAGGGTCATCAGCCATGAGATTCCTGACCACGCTCATTTTCATTTTCAGCCTCGCTGGAGTTGCTCAAGCCGCCCCGGGAAAAATCGCTGACATTTCGCACCGCGAACTGGAAGCCGCGATCGCGGCCAAGTCAGTCACCGTGCTGGATGTAAACGGCACCGACTCATTCGAGGAAGGACGGATTCCAGGCTCCATCGATTACATCGCCAATCGTGAAAAAATCGCGGCCCTCCTGCCGAAGCAAAAGGACGCGCTGATCGTAGCTTATTGCGGCAACGAGTACTGCAGCGCCTATCGGGCCGCCGCGGTTGCCGCAATCGAACTCGGGTACACTAATGTGAAACATTATTCGCCCGGCATCGATGGATGGAAAAAAGCCGGCTCTAAAATCGAGAAGAGCTAACCAAGGAGAGAATTTCCCGACACTGCCTTCAGCCCGGACTATTCGTCCGGGCTTTTTCGTCGCTTGCGCGCCTGCCGTAAAATCGACCTGCTGAGACGCTTCGCATGACTTTTGACGCTTCGCTCAACGAAACCCTTCGGACGTTTCACGCTCTCGCCTCGGTTCGCGAAGAGATCGAGCGGGCCGCTCAGATGGTGCTCGGCACGCTGCAGGCGGGCGGAAAACTTTTGATTTTCGGCAACGGCGGAAGTGCCGCGGAAGCCACTCATTTTGCCACCGAACTCGTGGGCAGGTACGCCAAAACCAGACGTTCGCTTCCGGCCATTGCCCTCAATGATGGCTCACTGCTGTCCTGCCTCGGCAACGACTTTGGTTTTGAACAAATCTTCGCGCGACAGCTATCCGGCCTGTCGAAAACGGGTGACCTGGTGGTCGCGCTTAGTTCCAGTGGCAACTCCGCCAATATCATTGTGGCGCTGCACGAGGCGAAAAGACTCGGGCTCGAAAGCCTTGCCTTGCTCGGCCGGGGGGGCGGTAAAGCCCGCGGCCTGGCCACGTGTGACGTAATTGTGCCGGGAAGCAGCGCGGCGGCGGCCCAGGAAGCGCACTTGTTTTTAATTCATCATTTCTGCGAGTTGATCGATGCGCGGTTCACCTGAACAAGAGTTTTGCCAGCCCGAACGCGGAAACCTACGCAACCAGGAGCGGTCAACTCACGGCCCATGCTCGGCCGCAAGCTCCGACGCTTCTTTTGAGTTTGCGCCGTGTTGCGGCCGAAGATTCCATCACCCTTTCTATGAGCACAAACGCCGCCGCTGAAAACGCCGTCATCAAAACCTCTTACGGGGAAATGACCATTGGCTTCTGGCCCGAGGTGGCCCCCAAGCACGTGGAAAATTTCAAAAAGCTCGCCCGCGAAGGTTTCTTCGATGGGACCGCGTTCCACCGGATCATTAAAGGTTTCATGGTTCAAGGCGGCTGTCCCAACACCAAAAAAGGAGCCACCGGCATGCCGGGCACCGGCGATCCCGGGTACAAGGTGAAAGCCGAATTCAATGACCGTCCCCATGTGCGCGGCGTGATTTCGGCGGCGCGTTCGTCTCATCCCGACTCTGCCGGCTGCCAGTTTTTCATCTGCCATGGCGACGCTCGCTTTCTGGACAAACAGTACACCGCTTTTGGACAGCTCGTTGGTGGCGACGATGTGCTGGAACGGATCGCTACCGTGCCCACGAAATCAGGCGGCGGCGGAGAAAAGAGCACGCCAATCGATCGCATCGAAGTTCAAAGCGTAACGATCGTAACGGCGGCTTGAGGGTGGCGGTGAGCTGGCGTGAGTTGCCCGTGCCGAAAGGGGCATTGCCGTGACGTCTGGCCGCGAGGCTGCGAGGACCGGTTTAATATAGGCACTATTGGAGTGGGACCCCGGCGCTTGATGGGCAAGCGCTGTTCGGCACGAGGCCGGGGCACTCTATCGCCTGCATCCTCTCTTCCTGCAGCTCTCCCGTGGCCGTCGCTTACCTGCGAACAGACTCTCAGGAATCCTGCTGCTGAGCCCTCCCTCGCGGGTGAGTTTTCCTGGAAGCAACGCGCGTCATTTGGCGCGCCCGACGGAACACCGCGTCGGGTTTAGTCCAGGTTGCAGGGGCTCCAAATCTCAGACGTTGCAAATCCTCGCGGACATCCTCCGCGTCAAACACCGAGCCACCTCCGGTCGAAAATTTCCTGAGCCAGTGCGCCGCTTCACGACGCACGGGATC
>JBEENF010000394.1:0-4091 GCA_041192325.1 Verrucomicrobiota bacterium | reverse complement strand
TCGGCGGAGCCGCGAATGGTGGTGTTCTGGAAAGGGCGATAGAGCACGGTCGCGAAGGCGCGCTGAATGTGCTCGGAGGCGGGCTTGCGCGTGAAGCCCTTGTTTTCTTTCACCCCCGCCACGCGCAGGCCGAGTTTGCCTGGAACGAGCGGAGTGTTCAGGTTGAGACTTTCGCGGTGCCCGCCCCAGTCGTCGAAGCGCAGCGTGGCGCCGTAGGTGCGACGCTCAAGATTCGCCTGAGTGGGGACGATGTTGACAGTGCCGGAGGCCGCGCCGAGGCCAAAGAGATTGGAATTTGGCCCGCGTGAAATCTCCACCGCCGCGACATTGTAGAGATCGAAGGGGATCTTGTTGTTCGAGGAAAAATTTCCCCACGCGGTGTTCGCGCCAGCGTTGTTCTGCCCGGCCGCGCCGACCCCGCGGATCCGGTTGGCCGTCTGCGGCTCGGATTGCACCTGGTCATTGATGCCACCCGAGCGGTTGCGGTTGAACGACGTGTAGTTGTCGACGCCCTCGGTGCTGGCCTCGTAGCGAAACACGTCGTTGATATCGAGCACGGCGAGGTCAAGCATCTGCTCCTTGGTGACCACTGTGATGGAGCTGCCGAGGTCCTCGAGCCGGGAATTGAGGCGCGTGCCGGAAAGAGTGTTGAGCGCCTGATACCCGCGATCGGCATCCGCCGCGACCTGAAATGGCGACAGCTGGACCACCATCTCTGCGCCGGATTTCCCCCCGGCACTATTAGGCTTGGTATCGGCTGGCGCCGGAATGGGCTTTTGCTGCGCGTGGGCTGTAGCGATTAAACTGGCCGCGGCAAGCGCACGCGCAAAGCGGCGAACAAGGGAACGTGATACGGTTTGCATGGGGGGTTTTGAGTGGGAGTCAGCTGACGTTGCTCGCTCGTACTCGGAACGATACGGGGGCAGGAAGTTAACCGGACCAGGGGTATGACGCCCCAGCGCACCGCGGCATCGCGCATGTGTTCGCCCCGCCTTTGGGTTGCAACCCGGACCTGGACGGTGCCCACGTCTTGGGAATGACCAAAAAGGGCGTTGGCCGCCCCGCAGAGGGCGAGGGTGTCAGACGCCGGGTCACTTTGATTGCGAGGTTTATGGGTTTGGCTTTTTTGGCACGGAGGTAGCCCGGGCAGACAGCAGCAGTTAAAACGCCGGGGCGGGCTCAGACAGAAACGGGGTAGAGTTCCCAGCGGTAAGAGGGATGCCGGATGGATCAACCTTTTTCTGCTTCATCTATTACCCATTAAGCGCCCGGTGGATATGATCTTTTTCCCGTTCCCATTGGCCAGGGTGGGGGCCGACAGAAGCTCGCCTTGGTCAAGCCCCAGGCCGAAAAGTTTCGCCACACAGCACAGCGCGTTCGCTGACACCAACGCGCAATTCCGCCGTCGTCGGAAAAAGGGGCCACGGCGGGGGCGCTTGGGTTATTCAGCACTCCTGCCGCTTTACATAAACCCTCGATACTGAATGGGGCGGCCAACGGGACTCGAACCCGCGACCCCAAGATTCACAATCTTGTGCTCTAACCAACTGAGCTATGACCGCCGTAAGGGTCGGAGAAAATCGGGAGCGGGGTCCGCACTGTCAACTTTTAGTTCAGGGGCCGTTGCGGCCCCTGCCAATGCGTTTTGACATCGCGCGCGTCATCTTTCCTCCGGTGCGCGTCAGTTGCCGCGTATTTCGCAGTTATAGGCAGGACAAAAATTGTGGCGGGCGGGTTGATTGAGGCAGGAGCATCTGGCGGGTGGGGAGGCTGGTCGCGCTCTTCCGCCGCACTGAAATTAATTGCCCGACCAGACCCCCCCAGCATCCTCCGAGGCTCGCAAACCATGGAAAATCCTTCGCCGCCGCGCTCCGGGCAAAAACTTTCGACCCAACCCTACAAGGGAACGCGGGATTTTCTGCCGGACGAAATGTCGGTCCGCACCCAGTTGTTCGATCGCATGTTTCGCACCGTCGAACTATTCGGCTTCCGGCGTTACGACGGCCCGGTTCTGGAGTCCGCGGCGATCTACGAAGCGAAATCCGGCGAGGAAATCGCGAATCAACAGCTCTACCGCCTCACGGACAAGGGTGACCGCCAAATCGCTTTGCGGCCCGAAATGACGCCTTCCGTGGCGCGCATGATCGCGGGCAATGCCAATGATATCCCGTTTCCCGCCCGCTGGTATTCGCACGTTAATTGTCACCGCTACGAACGACCTCAGCGCGGCCGCGTGCGCGAGCACTGGCAGTTGAACGTCGATATTTTCGGCAGTGAAAGCGTCGACGCAGAGGTGGAGATATTCGACCTTGTCGGCATGCTGCTGGGCACGCTTGGGGCCACGCCGGATAAGTATCTAATCCGCGTCAACGACCGCATCCTGGTCGAGGCGGCGTTGAAGAATTTCGCCGGGATCCCCCCGGAAAAGATCGTCGACGTCGGGATGGTGATTGACCGCTGGGAAAAGTCGGAGCCCGCCGAGCGCGGGGAAGCGCTGGTGAAGCTGGGGCTCGACGACCAGCAGCGGCAGCGCGTGGAACAGCTGACGACCCTGGACCTCGCGGCGTATTGCGAGGCGGCGGGGCCGGAAGCGGCGGGGCGCTCCCGAGTGGCGCGCATTATTCGCGAGGGCCTCAGCGCGGCGCAGTTGAAATTCGACCCGCTGATCATGCGGGCGTTCAACTACTACACGTCGACGGTGTTCGAGGTGTTCGATGTTTCGCCGCAGAACCGCCGCTCAATCTTCGGCGGCGGCCGGTATGACGATCTGGCGTCGCTCTTCACGAACCGGCGCATTCCGGGAATCGGCTTTGGCATGGGCGACGTGACGACATGGAATTTCCTGCAGGATCACGGGCTATTGCCGAAGGCCAACCTCGGGCCCGATATTTTTGTCTTTGGCACGAACGAGAGCTATCGTACGGTGCTGCGCGAGGTGACCCGCGGATTGCGCGCGCAGGACCTGCGTGTCGAACCGGCGCTTGACTCACCCGGCATAGGCCACGGGCTCAAGCATGCCAACAAGCTGGGCGCCAAATTCGTGGTGCTGGCCGCCGAGAACGAAATCGCGCAGGGCTGTTTGCTCGTGAAGGACATGAAGACCTCGGAGCAGCACTTGCTGCCTTTTGGCGAAGTCGTCGGGTTCTTCGAGAAGCGGAAGCCGCTCTGACAGGGGAATCGGCGGGAGGAGGGCAGGAGTTCCCTGATCCGCGCTCGCTGCCCGAGTTGTGGCGGAAACGCTGAGGTTTTCGGAAGAATCCGGCTGCGCCGAAAACTCATGGTTTCCGCTATGGCTGAGCAAGGAAAAGGGGGCGATAAGGGCCCACGCGCGAAGACCGGTCTGGCGGGGGGCGAACTTCGGATCCGCTGCAACTTTGCCGCGCAGGGGTCGTCTCCCCGATAATGCAACTGTCGCTGCGTCCCAACCGTGGTTGGGCACTCGCCTGCCTTGCGTTCTTCGTCCCCGCTCTCGCCCAAGAGGACTCCGCGGCCAAAATTGCGCGCCTATTCGCGCCGTTTTCCACGGATATGGCGTCGCTGTCGCCGGACGCAAAATACCTGGCCTATGGCCTGCACCAGAACGGCTCGCTCTCGCTCATGCTGCTGGAGCTCGCCAGCAACAAGGCCAAACGCGTTGCCTTGTCAGACGACTACGTGGAGCCTATGTCGGGCCTTAAGGAGAAACTGGCCTCGCGCCTAACTTTCCTGCGCTGGAAGAACGCCAACCGACTGGTGTTCTCGATCGACGACAATCTGCTGTGGGCGATGAACGGCGACGGCACGGAGCCGCGTCGGCTGATCGGCGCCCGCAATGTGCGCACCGATTGGAAGGAAAAGCGCGAACGCAGCCCTGTTTTCAACCGCATGGCGGGCGGGGCCGGCTCGGGCGCGCGGCGCATGAACACGCCGGATATGTCGGCCGACACATCGTCGCTCAGCTCGTTGCTCGGGACCAACGCGGCGGCCGATGGGGACACGGTGGACCCGACAGCGATCGAATCCGAGGACACGGCCGATGTCTTTGGCGCGTTCGCGCTCGCTTGGAAAACCGACCGTTACCCGGTGGTCGCCGATATGCTGGACGACGATCC
>JBEENF010000393.1:0-4092 GCA_041192325.1 Verrucomicrobiota bacterium | reverse complement strand
ATTGTCCGTTCAGCCGAGCCCGGAACATTACGCATCCGCGCCGCGATTACCGGCATAGATATTTCGGACCCCGTCCTGAACGTGCTCACGAGCCTGGTGCTTTGTCCGGTGGACAACGGTGGCGTCAGCATGGAATTTGAGGTGTGCGATGCTGCCAACCGTGAACAGCTGGTGGCCCTAGCCGGTTTCACCAATGCCACGCCGTTGGAGGGACTTTGGGCCTTTACGCGCTTCGGCCAGGTGCATTGGGGCATCGACCGCTGGAGCGCCGAGCTGCGCAAGATCGTCCATCCGACTGTGACGAAAACTGCGGCGAAATAATCAACGAGGTTACGTCATGATCATTTTCACCGTCCTGCTCGCCCTGCTCGCCGCCATTGTTGCTACTGAGGATGAGACGCGCGCATGAGCCCTGACCTTCGCTTCTGTTGTCGTTGTGAACGACGAAACCTTGTTTTGGTCCGCCCACGATTGATGCCTTCACCATGAGTTCCATCACCAGAAGCGATTGGCTCATACCCTCCGGACTGATCGCTCTCAGCATCATCCCGATGGTCGGCGGCACGTTCCGGCTGGTCCAACTCGGCGGTGGTGGAGCAATCACACCCGAAAACGCCCGGTTCTTCGCCGCACCGCTGTCCGTCGTGTGGCACATTGTCAGCTCCGTGATCTTTTGTGTGCTGGGAGCTTTCCAGTTCGCCCCCAACTTCCGTCGTCGCAAACCAGACTGGCACCGTGCGGCCGGGCGGATCCTGGTCCCTGCCGGGATTGTCGCCGCAGTTACCGCCCTGTGGATGACCCTCTTCCATCCGCCCGCAACTTTCACCGGCCCCCTTCCCGCGAGCTTCGACGGCCCGTTCGTATACGCGACCCGGCTGTTCGCGGGCTCGGCGATGGCCTCGTCGCTCGTTCTCGGTGTGGCGGCCGTCCTGCGGCGCGACTTGCCGCAACACCGTGCTTGGATGATCCGCGGCTACGCCCTCGGGCTCGGCGCCGGCACGCAGGTCTTCACCCATGTTCCATGGTTTCTATTTCCGGACATTCGTGGAGAGTTGGCCCGGACGATCTTCATGGCAGCGGGCTGGGCCATCAACCTCGCGGTGGCCGAATGGCTGATTTCGCGCGAGCGGCGCCGGCCGGTTGCGCTCAATCAGGCGCTGCAGCAAACGCGGCCATCGCGTCCAGGCTGCAATCCAACGCCCTCGTCGGCCGAGTCGCTGAACTTGGGTCATTAGGCGGCACTACGAATCATGCAAAACATCGCCATCATCCTTACGTTGCTCTTGGCGCCTTACTGGGGCTTGACGTTCGCACACGTCCCCGAAGTGCTACGCGGGCGCGCGGGCATCGCGCTCGTGTTCGCGTTTACTGGTGTCGGGCACTTCATCAAGACTGCCGCGATGACCCAGATGATTCCGGCTTGGGTGCCCATGCGTCTACCCTTGATTTACATCACAGGGATCTTCGAGTTGTTTGCGGCAGTAGCCATTCTCGTCACACCGCTGTCGCGGCACGTCGGCGTGGCGTTGGGTGTTTTCCTCCTGTTGATTATTCCCTCCAACATTTACGCCGCGTGGCAGCGGGTTGATTTTGGCGGTCACGCAGCCGGACCGGTTTATCTTCTGGTTCGCATCCCACTCCAATTGTTTCTGATTGGGTGGGTGTATTGGTTTGCCGTCAGACAGTATTTTCGTGCCACCTAAACAGATGCAATCCATGCCCGGAAATTTCCGGGCGCCAATGGCTCAGAACCCACGTTTTCGTGGCGACGGGATCGCGGCCTAAAACTATGCGCGCGAAATCTTGGCGGTTTGCAGTGACGACCTTCTTCTGTGTCGGCGTGGCGGGTTACGCCATCTGGGCCTACGGGGGAGGGGTGCAGCGTGTCCCGGTTCATCCGGCTATGGCCGCCGCATTCGACGAGCATCGAGTCCTGATTACCGTTCATGCGATTGGAGCGTCCCTCGCTTTGATCTTGGGGCCGTTTCAGTTTGTCGACGGTTTGCGGAGTCGCGCCCCTCAAGTTCACCGCGTGCTTGGATATATCTACCTTCTGTTGGGAGTAGGTGTCGGCGGGTCAGCTGGGATCTTGATGGCTCGTTTTTCATTTGGAGGTTTTGTTTCCCACCTCGGGTTCGGTATGCTGGGATGTTTGTGGATATTCACTGGTGCGATGGCCATTTCGGCCGCCAGGCGACGCCGATTTGATGATCATCGGAAGTGGATGGAGCGAAGCTTCGCGCTCGCCTTGGCCGCGGTCACGCTAAGATTGTATATTCCAGCGTCAGTCGCCGTTGGAATTCGTTTCGAAGAATTCTATCCGGCGGTCGCTTGGCTTTGTTGGGTGCCCAACTTGATTGTCACAGAGTGGTGTCAGAAAAGGCCCAACCAATGTCCGCAGCCGCCGCTGCGGGCGGATGATTAATACGTTGGGTCGGATTGGCGCGTTTCAGAAGGCACCGCCTGAGAAACACTCGTGCCGGGCGGGGGACCCAAGGCGTGAGGTTCACTCCGGCTCGGGGAGGTTTAAGGAACATGAGATTTCACGGATCTGACCCGTCCACGGCTTCTCCAAATCCCTGGCCGTTTTTTCCGGTCACAACTGCGCCCGGTTCGCCCGTCACCGACTCGAGCAGCTTGATGGCGTCGGCCTTTGTGGCATGGGTCAATGTTCTCGCTGTGTCCTCCAGTTGGAGATAGAGACATGCAGTCCTCCTCAACGTCCGTTCCTTTCCATGTCCTCCCCTCAACTTGCCGTCCCTCCCACCGCCGCGCTCGGCGCACCGCAGCCAACATCATTTCGTCTTACCGGTGCCGGACTCATCACCCTTGGCGTAGGCCTGAACATTCCCTTTGCGATTCTCGGGGCGACGTTCAACTACCCCGATATCCTGCGCCAGCCAACGGCCGACGTATTGGTCCGTTTTCAAGCAGGAGGCGCGCCGTTGATTGCAACATGGTATGCGTTCATGGCGGCGGCACTTTTCTTCGTGCCGGTCGCGGTGCGCTTCAGCACCCACTTCACTTGATCTTGGAGAGTCTGGTTGGATTGGCCGGCCTGCAGTCGATCCTCGAACTGGGGCGCTAGCATCTGCAGGAGTTCCGCGTTGTGCGTGGCGAAGGGAAGCTCCACATCGGACGCGCGGAGCACCAGCACATCGCGCGGCGCGCGATACTTCACCCGACAGCCGAAGTAATCCTCGAGGCCGTTCTCTTTTTCGTTGGGGCGCGCAAGTTCAACGCGCTTGGGCTTGAGTTTGGTTTTGGTGCCCCGGCGGCCGAGTTCCGTGACGAGTGCGAATACGGCATCGATCAACAACGCCGGCGGCGGCTCTTCGCCAGCAAACGGCCAGGAGACTTCGACCAGCACCTCGTCACCTTTCGGGGTGATTCGGAACTCCTCGGCACTGCAAAGCCGTTTGTAGCGGGCCAATCGTTCGATCGATTCTCGGTAGGTGCGGGCGTGAAGGGCGGCGAGCAGTGTCGGGTGATATTGGTCGGTTTCGACCAGGCTCATGGCTTTCCAGCCGAGCGTGGCGTCGTTGGAGAGGTCACGAATCGCCCGCCAGATCGCGAAGTTCTGCGCGGTCGTGACGAGACTCTCGCCGCTGTAGGCCGTGGGCGGCAGATTGCTGCGGCGGAGGATCGCACCGGGAGCGAGGCCGATGGCTTTCAGCGCGGCCCAGAAGACCCCTGGCAGTTTGATTCGGTCCTGCGCGCCGGCGCTGACGCGGAAATGGTCTGCCTTGGCCTTCGGGGCTGAGTGGGTGTTGGGAGAAACCATCGTGGTATCAGTATACCCAAGAAAGCCGATTCGATAATAGCAAAAGGCGCCAATCTACTTGCCGAAGGCGCCATTCGCAGACGCCTCAGAGGCGAGCCGGGGTGTCTATCCTGATTCTATCGACGCCGTGGATAGAATCCGACCTTCCGCTTGTTCTGTAGTCGAGGTTTTCGAAATCGCGAAAGCTGCGCTTTTCCTCCCTGCCGGCCAACATCCGAACTCGCCGCTAACCGGTCCCGCGGTAGCAGTGAATGAAATGCATGAAACGCAAAAACGACAGGAATCATGCTTTACCATGCCACCGGGCA
>JBEENF010000392.1:0-4092 GCA_041192325.1 Verrucomicrobiota bacterium | reverse complement strand
ACACGAGCAATTTCGACATCGAGCGCGTGGAGATCATCAATGGTCCGCAGTCTCTCCTCTACGGCAACGGCGGCGCCGGCGGCGTGGTCAATATCGTCTCCAAGCGCGCGCAATTTAGCAAACCCGCCTCCGGTTCCTTTCAGTTCCGCATGGACGAAAACGGCGCCAAGACCGGCCAGCTCGATTTGGGCTGGGGCAACGACAAGCTTGCCCTGCGCTTCACCGGGGTGCGGGGCTACGAGGGTACGCGCCGCACGTGGATCGGCGGTCGCCTGGGCGGTTTTTACGCGCAAGTCGCGTGGCGGCCTTTCCGCCACACGGTGGTTCGTATCAATGGCACGGAGACGATGTACGACCGCATCACGCCCACCAATCTCACCCTCACCGCGCTGAATGCCGCCAACGATGCGCGCAACGGCCAGTTCATCCGTTATCTCCTCGCCAGCGGCCAAATCGAGCGCAGCGTCACCGGTCCGAGCGGCGCCGGGGTGATCGCGAACGGCAAGCTGACGTGGGACAACGTCGACTCCCTCTTTGGCTGGCGCAAATCCCTCAATGCTCACGTGCAGCGCGGCGAGGTCTCGGTCGAAAACCGCTGGAGCGACTGGCTCTCCTCCCAGCTGGCCGTGGGAATCTTGAAGTTCAACGACGTCAACTTCTCGCCCGGCAATGCGTTCTACGCGCCCAACGCGGCGGCCAATCGGTTCCCGGGCCGCTGGACCGTGGCCACCACCGCCGGCGGGCCTTCCACCGAGCAGGCCCACCCCTCGACGACCAGGGCCATTCGCTTTTCCCTGCTGGCGGAAAACAAACTTTTTCATGGGCGCGCCCGCAGCCAGAGCACGCTCGGCGTCGACTATGAGCGGTTCAAGCTCTCCTTCACCACGAGTCAGTTCTATCGGGCGGACGAAAATTTCAAGACGATCGTTAATCCCAACTCGACCGCGAACCTCGGGCGCACGCTGGTTCCCCCGCTCGCCTGGGATATCACCGACGGCCTCCAGCAGTATCCCATCTCCAATTACCGACCCGGCGCGAAGCGCTTCACGCAAAATGGGGTGAACTACAATTTGGAGCCGGCAAATCCGTTTCTCTCCCAACCGGTGACCGCGCAGAATCCCCTCGGGGTGACGCTCGGGGGCAACAGCATGCAGCGCCGCAACGCCACCAGTCGCGGCCTCTACGGCGCGAACAGCACGGAGTGGCTGGAGGGTAAACTCACCACGCTGTTGGGCTTCCGCCTCGCGGATTCCCAGGCGGTCTGGCTCTCCCAAGGCTCCGCGCCCACGCGCACCTCGCCCGATTCCGGGGCCACCAGTTCCTCCGATGCCACCAACCTCAGCTACAGCGCGGGCGTGAATTACGCCCTCAGCCGCTGGCTGCGGCCCTACGTCTCGTTCTCCGACTCCTACAATTCGCCGCTCAACCAGAACAACGACCCCTACGGCAAGAAGGCCGACGCCTCCCATGCCGTCGGTCAGGAGATCGGCGTCAAACTGCAGAATGCCAGCGGCTCCATCTCGGGCTCGATCGCGGCTTACGCCGTGCGCTCGCAAAACGAGCAGTACTCGATCGTCACGGCGTTGATGAATGACATCAACCCCGATGGCATCAACGGCCGCTTCGGCGGCAACCCCGGAGCCTTTATCAATATCGACCGCAAGTCGCACGGCTTGCAGCTTGCCGTAACCGCCACGCCCACCGCGAACTGGCGCTCGCGGCTCTCCGCCGCCTGGGTCCGGGGCACGATCGGCACCACGACGAACTACGAGCAGCTCTACAACGATCAATTTTATGCCAATGCCCAGGGGCAGGTCACATACCGGGACGGCGCCACCGTTTACGTTCTGCCCACGTATAGCGCGGCCACCCCGACGGTCAGCTCGACCACCGCCGGCGCCGTCCCGTTCACGATTGCGATGATGAACACGCCGGGAAATTCATATTACGCCAATCCGGTGGCGACGAATGGCGCCATCAGCGCCACCTCCAACGCGGCTCGGGTGCTCGCGCTCGTTGATCCGGTGCGCGGCCCGATTGCGACTGGCGTCACCGGTCTGCCCATCTCGGCGATCCAGATTCGGCCCCTCGGAACTTTGCCCGGCGTGATCCGCACCTCGACCGCGGGCGATCGCACCTCGGGGTATCCCGAGTTCAGCTTCAACTTCACCAATGTCTACACCTTCAGCCAAGGCTGGTCGAAAGGCATCCGGCTCGGCGGCTCGGCCCTCCTCGGCTGGCGGCAGACTTCGTTTTATTATTTTCCGGCGGGCGTTGCGATCCAGGCCGGCAAGCAGGACCAGTTTCTCTATCCCGACCAGCGCCGGTTCGACCTGATTGCCGGGTACTCGCGCCGCTTCGGGCGCTACTCGTTCTCGACGCAGGTTAACGTCGCCAACCTCTTGAATCGCTATCGGGTCATCATCATCCCGAACATCACCGGCGGTTGGAACGGCCCGCTCAACGCCACCTTGGACCAGCAGCCGCGGTCGTTTATGTGGACGAATACGATCGGGTTCTGAGGGGCGGCATTACAACGGGTGTCAATTTCCGGCTGATGTTCCAGCTCGGCCGCGCCGTGCAAAGTGCCCATTACGCTTCCCAACGCGGATTTCATCTTCGCAGCCTGCCGGGGCCCGGAATATTCCATGGGGCGGGAACCCGGGGCAGTAAGGGACCACGGCGGCAGACCGCCCGAACCCCCCGCGTCGGCGCGCAGGAGCGCGCCTTACCCTTCCGGGCTTTGAAATGACTCCCGCTTCAGTTAGCGCCATCCCGACGCGACGCTTCCGATTGATCTCAACCCAATCCGCTTTGAGTAACACGAAACGACCCGACCCATATAGTTACACAACCCTTCCTCCTCCGGCTTGGTACATTTACATAGCAAGATCATGCCTAAGAACCTCTAAATGCCCCATTTACCTTGACTTGAAGATCTTGATACATTTCTGAAAACTTATACAGGATCGCGGTGCAGAGCGTTCCCGCTGAAACCCCTGTTTGATAGTTAAAAACCCCCAGCTCGACCATGGCTTACTTCTCATCGCGGATTCCGGATCGGCCTGCTACGACCCACGGGTTTGCACGCTTTTATTTTTATACACTGATCCCGCTCCTTGTAGTGTTCCCTCTGGCTTCAGCTGCCCAGGAAGCGCCCCGGAGAGACGACGTGCTGGCGGCCTTGCGCAAGGCGGTCGGTTTTTATGTCGATACAGTGGCGACCCACGGGGGGTATCACTTTGCCTACACGGAAGACGTGAGCTACGGGCGTTCCGAGCACAAGGAGGGTCCGCATACCGTGGAGGTGCAGCGCGAGGGAACCCCGCTGGTGGGCATGGCGTACTTGGAGGCGTACACGGCGACGGGAGACCGGTATTACCTGGAGGCCGCACGCCGAACCGCGCTGGCGATTGTATCCGGCCAGCATTGGTCCGGCGGATGGGATTATTTTATCGAGTTCGATCCGACCGAGCGAAAAAAATATCCCTACCGTTCAGAAGGCCCCCCTCGCGACATCAGCAGCTATGCTGGAAATCCGGTGACCAGCCTCGATGACAATGAAACGCAAGCGGTGATGCGATTCCTCGCCCGCGTGGATAAAGCTCTCGATTTCAAGGATGCCAAGATTCACGAGGCGAGCCGCTATGCCTTTGATAGCCTCATCAAGGCGCAGTATCCCAACGGCGCCTGGCCGCAACGATTCAACCACTATCCAGATCCGGCGAAGCATCCCGTAAAGCAGGCATCCTATCCAAAGGAGTGGAGCAGGAAATGGCCAGGGAGCAATTATCAGTCGCATTATACATTTAACGATAACTCGATTTCGGACATGATTGATGCCTTTCTCGAGGCAGCTAGAATCTACAACGAACCGCGCTACCTTGCTGCCGCGGAAAAAGGTGGCGGATTCATGCTCCTGGCGCAAATGCCTGATCCGCAGCCCGCCTGGGCGCAGCAATATGATGCGAACATGCATCCCGCGTGGGCGCGGATCTTTGAGCCACCCGCGGTGACGGGGGGAGAGTCGCTGGGGGTGATGCAAACCCTGATGGTGCTTTATCGTGAGACTGGAAATCGGAAGTACTTGGA
>JBEENF010000391.1:0-4121 GCA_041192325.1 Verrucomicrobiota bacterium | reverse complement strand
CTGCCGCGCTTCTCAATAACAATGCGCGTTCTGCTTAGTGACCGGCGTGGCCGTTCGCCGCCGCCCAGCTGGCGACGGTTTCCTTCGCCAGAGTCACATGGGCAACCGGATCGCGGTCTTCATGCGCCGACAGAATGGTGCCGTCCGGTGCAATGACGAAGGAGATGCGCATGGCGCGGCCTTCGCGTTCCGGATTTTCGACTTCATAGAGATCCATCACCGCCGTCTGCGGATCGGCGGCCACGGCGAATTTGCTGCGGCATTCGCTGAGCGAGAAACGGTCCAGCGTTTCGATGTCGTCGCCGGAAACGCCGATGACGGTGGCATTGTATTGCGCCAGCTCGTCGGTCGCGTTGGCGAATTCATTGGCTTCGATGGTGCAGCCGGGCGTGAAGGCCGCCGGATAGAAATACAGAACCACCGGCCCCTTCGCGAGCGCGTCGGCCAGCGAGAATTCGAACTGCTCACCGCCGAGCGATGCGGTCGCGGTGAAGTCGGGCGCGGTCGCGCCGGTGGTGAGGGCGGCATGCGCGGGCACGGCGATAAGGCCGGCGAGCGCCAGGGATGCGAGAATCCGTTTCATATTATGTTCCTCCGGGGCGTTTTAGCGGCGCGGACCTTAACATGGGCCGGGTGCCGGAAACAGCTTGCCTGCCGTCGAGAACGGGCAATTACCGCAAGGCATAGGCTACAATATAGTCGCCCGCCTTTGTGCCAAGCTCCGGGTTGCCGCTTGCGGCCACCACGATAAATTGCCGCCCGTCTGCCTCATAAGTCATTGGCGTCGTTTGCGCTCCCGCCGGAAGTCCGTCGCTCCACAGCTCCTCGCCGGTGAACAGATGATAGGCGTGCAGCTCCCGGTCTGCGGTCGCGGCGTTGAAGATGAGGGCGCCGCCCGTCACCAGCGAGGCGCCGGCATTCGGTGTCCCAATCGTCGTGGACAGGAACAGCGGCAGGCCGAAGGGGCCGCTATCGCGCGCCGAGCCGATGGCTTCGCTCCAGGCGGGCTCCGTAGTCTTCAGGTCGAACAGATGCAGAAAGCCCCAGGGCGGCTCATTACAGGGTGCGCCCAACGGCCCTGCGAAGGGCACGGAGATTTTCTCGAAGCTACCGTCATCCTTCTGCACGATGCGGTCATAGGTGGCGACGCTGCTCGTATTGGCGATGATCAATTTGTTTTTCTGATCGACGGCAATCCCATTGCCGTTTCGTTCGCTCCACGTGCCGGGAAACGTAATCGTCGGTTGCGATCCGGGCGGTGTGAACGGTCCTTCATAGCGCGCGCGCTGAAACTGAATGCGGCACACCAGCTGATCCAGAGGTGTGAATCCCCACATGTCCTTCTCGGTGAGCGGCTCCGGCACGAAGGAAATTTCCGAATGCGGCTGCGTTGCGGAAAACGCCAACCCGGCCCCCGTCGGTACCGGCAATTCGGCGAAATCCGTCAACGGTGTGCCGCTCTCGCGGTCGAGCACGAACACATCGCCCTGTTTGGTCGCCTGCACCAGCGCATGTGCCACGCCGCCTGGCGTCGGCAGATCGATCAGAACGGGCTGCGCGCTGAGACCGTAATCCCACGCGTCATTGTGCGCCGTTTGAAACGACCAGCGCGGTGCGCCGGTCCGCATGTCCAGCGCGACCACCGCATTGGCGTAGCGCTTTTCAAAATCGGTCGGCGCGCCGCCATCGAGGCGCAGTTCTGGTGCGCCGGTTGCCACATAAACAAGGCCCAATGCCGGATCGGCCGAGAACGGCGCGGTGATGCCGAACCGGCCGTCGCTTTGCCATGCCCATTCGTCTCTGCCGTCGCGCGCGCCAAAGGCGCTGACCAATGCAGAATTTTCATCCGCTTGCCCATGGCCCACGAGGATACGATCGCCCCCAATTAACGGGCTTCCGCCGTTGCCGCCGAGGGCGACAATGCCGTTTTCACCGAAACCGCTGCAGGGCATCCCGCTCCTTGCGTCCACCGCAAACATATTCGCGCCCAGAACGCCGACGATCTTCGTCGCGCAAATCCCGTTGGCATTCGGAATTTCGTGATAGGCAACGCCGCCGCACAGCGTAGAGGCGTCGCTCGCCATTTCCGGGATGTCGCTCGCGGCAAAGCGCCAGCGTTCCTCGCCGCTCGACGAATCGAGTGCGATCGCATCGCCATGCGGCGCACAGAAATAGAGCATCCCGTTGACCTCGACAGGCTTTACGGCCAGGCCTGCGGTCTCGCTGCCGTCCAGAACATCGCCGCTCTGATAGGTCCAGACGCGTTCCAGTCCGCCAACATTGTGCTCATCGATCTGGTGGAGCGTTGCATAATGCGCGCCCGTAAGTCTGTCCGTCGCCGCAACGCGATCGTCTGTGTCATCGATGGGCGATGTCGCGGCGGTAGGACCTTCCTGGGCCCGCAATTGATGCATGCCCAGAAACGCGGCGCCGCCCAGAAGGATAAGCGCCAGGGTCGCGGTCACGTTTTTTCCGAGGGGTATTTTCCAGCGGCCTTCCTGTTCCGGATCACCGCCGGATTCATCATTCGAATCGCGGACCAGTCCGCGCCGGACCCATGGTGTGTAGAGCCATCCCATCAGCACCAGGGGAAGGGCGATGCGGGGCGCTATCGCCCAGAAATCGAATCCCGATTCCCACACCGCCCACAGCACCGTCGCCACGACGGTAAGTTGGAACAGGGCCGATCCCATCGCGCGCCCACGCCACAGAAGGATCGACGACGCCAGTGTGGCCGCACCGGCGGCGACGTAATAAGGCGATCCGCCCAGTGCCAGCAGCCAGGCGCCGCCCCCCAGCAGGAAAAGCCCAAAAAGGGCAAGGAGGCCCGCGAAAATATAGGGCGGGCGGGCTTTGGCGAATTTCGGCATAGGCACTCCAAACCTGCGGCCAGATCTGGCCAAACCTTAGGGGCGCCGTAACGAAAAGAGCGCCTCAAGACCAAACGTTCCCCGAAAGCCTTGCGTTCCCGCGACCTTTGGTCTGCAACCACCATGCGTAAGGTCTCTCGCCTTCGCGCGCTTTCTGTGGAGAAACAGCGTCCCGGAAAGGGCTTTCCGAAGGCGGGACACGCCCCAAAGACCCCGAACCGGGAAAGACGCTGTCGCACGCGTCATCGACAGGGCGGAAGCTTCGTCCTATTTCACAGCCTTCCGATGGCCCTCCCCAGAGCTTTGCCCTTGCCGCCAGAAACAATGAACACCCCACCCAATGGTCTCGACGCGCCGCGCCGTTACTGGGCCATGCTGTCGGTCGGGCTGGCTCTCACCATGTCGGTGATGGATTCCTCCATGGCGAATGTGGCGCTGCCCTCCATTGCGGCCGATCTGGGCATCACGCCGACCTTCGCGATCTGGATCGTCAACGCCTATCTGATGGCGATCATGGTGACGCTGCTGCCGCTGGCGGCGCTCGGCGAAATTGTCGGTTACAGCCGCGTCTATATCGGCGGTATTGTGCTGTTCACGATCGCGTCGCTTGTCACCGCGCTCGCCACCTCACTCGAAATGTTGGTCGTCGCCCGCATCCTGCAGGGCCTCGGCGCGGCCGGCGTGATGAGCGTCAACATGGCCGTGGTGCGGTTCATTTTTCCGCTCGAAAGAATCGGGCGTGGCATTGGCCTCAACGCTTTCATCATCGCCGTCTCCGCCGCGGCCGGTCCGACCGTCGCCAGTATCATTCTCGCGGTTGCGCCCTGGCCGTGGCTCTTTGCCGTCAATGTGCCCATCGGCATCTTCGCCATCATCATAGGTTGGTATGCACTTCCCCAATCCATCCGCCAGCGCCGCGCTTTCGATTATCAAAGCGCCATCCTCAGCGGGATCACCTTTGCGCTGCTGATCGTCGTCATCGAAACGCTGGGACGTCATCCGCATCCGGTCGTCGTCGGTCTGGAGATCACGGTCATGCTGGTATGCGGCGCGCGGCTTTACGACCGTCAGGTTCATGCCTCCTCGCCTCTTGTGCCGTTCGATCTCCTTCGCATTCCCATCTTCGCGCTCTCTATCGGCACGTCGATCTGTTCCTTCGTCGCCCAGACGCTGGCACTGATTTCGCTGCCCTTCTTCTTTCAGTTCAATCTCGGTTTCACCGCGGTCGAGACCGGCCGTCTGATGACCCCG
>JBEENF010000390.1:0-4126 GCA_041192325.1 Verrucomicrobiota bacterium | reverse complement strand
GGTGGCGCGCATCGCATCGACCGATCGCGCGGTCAGCGTTTGAAAACGGTTCAGTTGAGATACACTCTGACCCAGCAACTGCGAGTAGTCGCGGTTTAGTGACCGAAGGAGAAAGAAGCTAAAGAGACCCAGCCCCATATTCGATAGGGTCAAGGCGACGATGAGGAACTTCAGCTGCCGGAGTGGCCGGCGGTCGGGAGTGGGCAGACTCGACTTGGTCATCGCGTAGATAACATGACGTCTGGCGCGCCCGGTGGTTTCAATGCCATTTATTCAACTGTTTGGACTGACGCGCCATTTGCGACGGAGCTTTCACACAAAGCGGATCTAAACAAAATGGTGCAACCGAAAAGCCTTGGTTGGGCTCAATCGCGACTGACACCGCGCACGACGTTCCAAATAATACCCGAACACTCTTGAATGGCTGCCGTGCTGCACGCCAGGGCAGTGGCGTCGAAGGCAGGCTGGGCAACCGTGAAGGTGTCGTAGTCATTCGTCCAATAGCCGGTCGGACAGGGGAAAACCGTCAGTCCGTTGTGGTGGAAAAGCGACATTGCGCGGGGCATGTGGGAGGCCGAAGTGACTAGCGCCGCGGGTTCATTCCCCAAACGGCGGCTCACTTGCCGCGCCTCGGACTCCGTATCCGGCGCCTGATCGAGCACATCGATGCGCAAGGCGGGAATTTCGAGAGAAACGGCGGCACGATGGAGCTGGCTGCCGTGGGTGATTCCGTTGCCGACATCCGGTCCGCAGACAATGAGGCGGACGCCGGGTAGGAACTTTAAAAGTCGCACCGCCTCGGTGATTCGCGCTGTGGCGGAGAACGTAAGCTCGCCAGTGGCAGGTCGCCCGGCGCTCGCGCCATATCCGGCGCCCAATGCAATGACGTACGTGCAAGCCGCCAGCGCCGCGGGCGGCGTGGAAGCGGGTTTCAAATCAGGCGCCGCCGCGTGGCGCGTTTCCAACGGTCGCATCACAGCGCGGGCGAGCAAAGGATTGCTGAAGATTCCGAGGAGGCCAAGGGCGGCCAGCGCGATCACGCGGCTCAGCGCGCTTCGGCGGGGCCGGGACATGAGCCAGAACCCCGCCGCCAGCATCAGCAGACAAAACGGCAGCGCCATCAGTCCAAAGGTAAGAATTTTTTTAAGCCAAAAGCTCATCTTGGGGGGAACACCGATTGGCAACGACGGTGCGAGCTCGGCCAAGGCGCCCCGCGCGCGTGAATCTTTGACATGCTTCCCGACGACTGATTGTTGAATCTCGTCTGCATGGTTAATAACCCGCTTTTTCTTGTGCTCGGTATCCTGCTCCTCTGGTTTCCGCGGCGGTGGATGAGGCTCGGCACAATCTTCGGTCGTCGGAAAAGGAAACCGCGTCGCGAAGACGAACCTTGGGTGCGAAGAGAACCCGGCGATCCGCGCTTGAATTTCGGGCGGGAATTGCGGAAGCCGCGTAATTATTTTGACCTGTTGCGCGCGACGACCGGCGGGCTGGCGGTGGTGGGCGGCGATAACATTTCCCCCAGCCTCCATCTCCCCGATCGCGTTTCGGCCGACTCGGTCTTAATTTATTTGGGAGCTTTACTTCTCCTGACGATAGGATTGCTGATTCAAACTTATCGCAACGAGAACGGCCGCATGGCGTTTTTCGCGCCGGTCTTATATCTGGCTGGACTTTCCGTCTGCCTGGTGGGGACGTGGTCAGCGGTGTTCGCCTTCATCCTGATTTGGGCACTTAATCCGATGCTGCGAAATCCCCAGGCGTTCCTCGCGGTGTACGCCTTGATTGTGACGGGCTTCGGACTGGCGCTAGGGAGCGTGGCCTTCGAGCGGCCGATTGTCGCATTTTTCCTGTTTCTTTTGCCCGTGCTGCTCAGCCTCATGACGCGCCGTCCTTTGATTGTGTTTTCGCGCAAGGGCTTTCGCGTGGGCGAGGCCGGGTGAAACCGGCGGCGGGGCAAATCTGGCTGGCGGCCGCGCGGCCGCGAACGCTACCGGCGGCCATCTCTCCGGTTCTGGTTGGTTCAGCGCTGGCTTGGCACGAGGGCGCTTTTGACGCCGGGGCCGCGGTCCTCTGCCTGACCTTTGCCCTCCTGGTGCAGATTGGCGCGAATTTTGCCAACGACTACTACGACTTTATGCACGGCGCGGACACCGCCGCCCGTGTCGGACCACGTCGGGCCGTGGCGGCCGGCTGGATCTCGCCGCCGGTCATGCGCGCGGCGATGTTCGGAGTGTTTGCCGCCGCTTTTGTCGTGGGATTGGGTCTGGTCGCTTGGGGAGGGCCGTGGCTCATCCTGATCGGGATCGCCAGCATCGCCGGCGGGATCGCTTACACCGGCGGCCCCTGGCCCCTGGGCTATCACGGGCTGGGAGATGTTTTCGTCTTCATCTTCTTTGGCGTCGTGGCCGTGACGACCACCAGCTTTGTGCAAATGGGGCACGTCTCCGCACCGGCGGTGCTGGCGTCGGTTCCGATTGGATTGCTGGCGGCAAACATCCTCGTCGTGAATAACTATCGTGATGTTGAGACCGACACCGTTGCCGGCAAACGCACTCTGGTGGTGCGGTTTGGCCGGCGCGCGGCGCGAACTCAGTTTGGGCTTTCCCTCGCCATCGCGTTCGTTGTGCCGGTGATCTTTTGGATGCGCGGTCACGGAGCCGGAATTTTGCTACCGCTCATGCTCTGCCCCTTGGGGATTGCTCACTCCCGCCGACTCAAACGCCGCGAAACTCCTGCTGAGCTCATATCTCTGCTGGGCGACACGGCTAAGTTGCTCGCTCTCTACGCCGGGTTGTTTGCGGCTGGGTTGGCGCTTCCGGCTGCTTAGGTGGCCCCCGCGAGGCGCAAAAAATGCCGGCGGTCACGTCGTGATCCGCCGGCATGAGGAAAGCTCAGGCGGCGACGTGGGCGGCGATCTTCGCCTTGATGGCGGCCTTGGGCATCATTCCCACCAGCGTCTCAGCCACCTTGCCGTTTTTAAACAGGATCATGGTCGGAATCGCGCGCACGCCGAATTCGGCGGCGACCGTGTCGTGGTCGTCGATGTTGAGCTTCGCGATCTGCAGCTTTCCATCCATTTCCGTGGCGATTTCCTCCAGCAGGGGAGCGATCGCCTTGCATGGACCGCACCAGGGCGCCCAGAAATCCACGAGCACCGGCGTGGCGGAGGCGGTGATGGCGCTTTTAAAGGATTCGGCGGTGAGATTCGCGATTTTTTCGGACATGGTGGTTAAAGGTTCGGTGACAACAGAATGGTAATGTGAAGAGACGCAACTGGCCGGGTCCGCCAGCGGTCATCAAGCGCGTCGATCAACGCGGCGTAGCCTTGTCCAAGATCTCGCCCAGTTCGGCTGGCTCCACTTGATGGAGCCCTTTTCCGCGGGTTTTTAATTCCTCGAATGTTTTCACCACGGTTTCCGTCATCCGCGCATGCGTCTCTTCGGAACCCCCCACGATGGCGAACTGCTCGCCGGTGGTGAGACGACGATGGCCATCGTCGTTATCCAAGCCCACCCCGAGCAGGGCCGCCTGCGGCGCTGGTTTCTTTTTCCGTTTCTTGATGCTCACGTGTCCACGGTGTGAGGGACCGCCGCGGGTTCAAGCGGGTTTTCAACTACGGCGTCACAGATGATATCGGAAAAGGACTCGTCCTGCCGCAGGCGCAGTTTGCCCAAACGCGTAAGCTCGAGGACGGCGAGGAAGGTGGCGACCAGCTTGCGGAGGGTGACCCCCTCGGGAAACAACCCGGAAAACACAAATGATTTCCCGCCTTGGACGCGGGTCAGCAGCCACTCCATCTGATCCGCGACGGTGACTATCTCGTCGTGGATTTCGCCGACCACGAGTTTCTCGGCGAGCCGCCGTAGCACCATGTTGAACGAGTTCCAAAGCTCGATCCGATCGACGCCGCGCAGGGGCCGGTCGAGGGCATCCGCGCTGAGTGAGGACACGAAGCGCTCCAGCAAATTCTGACGCGTTACGGCCAACTCGTGCAATTTCGCGGCGGCGTCCTTGAATTTTTTGTATTGGAGCAACTGGTGCACGAGTTCCCAGCGGGGATCCACTTCATCTTCCTCGGCGTTGGGATCCACGGCGTGCTGGCCCTTGGGCAACAGCATCCGGC
>JBEENF010000389.1:0-4128 GCA_041192325.1 Verrucomicrobiota bacterium | reverse complement strand
GGGTTGAGTGCATAATGAAAGATTGGCATGATCTTCCGCTGCAACCGGGGAGCAAGGTAGATCAGCAGGTTCCTGCAACTGATGAGGTCCAACCGTGAAAACGGAGAATCGCGGACCACGTTCTGGCGGGCAAACACGCACATATCTCGAATTTGGTTATGGATTACGCAGCCGCGCTCGGTGCGGTGAAAGTAGCGTCGCAGTCGCTGGGGCGAAACGCTCGTCAGGTCGGCGCCCCGGTAGATTCCGGCCCGCGCCACGACGATGGCTTGGTCACTCAGGTCAGTGCCAAATATTTGCACGGGCAATACCCGACCTTGGGTGTCGAAAGCCTCGGCCAGCAGGATGCCATAGGAATAGGCCTCCTCCCCCGTCGAGCAGCCCGGCACCCAAATGCGAATGGGACCGTTGTTGGCGTGGCGCCTGATCAGTTCCGGCAACACCTCCCCGGCGAGAAACTCCCACGTTTCCGGGTCCCGGAAAAATTCGGTCACGTTGATGAGCAGACTCTCATAGAGCTGCTGAACCTCGTCCCCGTTGCTTTGCAGCAGCTTTAGGTAGTCCGCGAGGCGGCTTGTCCGGGTCAGTGTCATTCGGCGCACGAGGCGGCGCCTGATCGTACTTGGTTTGTATTCACTGAAATCCACCCCCGTGCGGAGATCGAGGAGCCGAAAAATTGCGGCCGTTTCCGTGCCACCGTCGATTTCGTTTTCCTGGCTGCCGCGCGCGATCGCTTTCGATGACACCTCCGAATCACCCGACATGCGAATGAGCTCTTGCGCGATTTCGACCGTCGGCAGTATCCGGTCGACCGCGCCTGACTCAATCGCCGCATGAGGCATCGCGTTGAAACCGGCACTCTCCTCGGTCTGGGCAAAAGTGATTCCTCCCGCTGCTTTGATCGCGCGCAGCCCGTGGGCGCCATCCGCACCCGTGCCCGAGAGCACCACGCCCACCGCGCGATGCTCGTACTCGGCGCCCAGGGACGCGAAGAATACGTCAATAACGCCGTCGATGCCGACGCCCTTGGTACGGGGATACAACACGAACTGACCTTGGCAAACTTCGAGCGTGTGCGCGGCCGGCGCCACATAGACTTTATCTGGCGCGAGCCGCATTCCTTGGGCCGCCCACTGCACCGGCATCTTCGAGACTCGCGACAACAGCTCCACAAGGAGACTCTCATGGTCCGCCCCCAAATGCTGCACTATCACCAGGGCCATTCCCGGGGCAACCGGCAGGGTGCGCAGCAGTTGGTTGAATTCATCCAAAGCGCCGGCAGAGCCCCCAATCCCCACCACCAAAAAACCGTCCGAAGCCACGGCGGACAAATCGGTCAAATTAGATGGCTTCACGTTGAGGCGGCTCTAACAACGCAAACCAGCGATGCGAGGTTAATGTGGCGATTGGGCGCGGGCCGTTTGCGGTCACCAACAGGTCTGGCCGCGAGCGTAAAACTTCAGCTTGGTGTCGCGGGCCCGAGCGGATGCTCAGGCAAATCGAGCGGGGCCGCTGCGTGGGCTCCAAACGAGTTCAAAAATCCGAGTAACTGCTGCGCTTGCCGCATTTTCTCCTTCGCATTTCGATGGTGCACAGCGTTGGCCTTTTCCAAGCCAGCCTGGCCCGTCCGCTCGGCCAACCGCTGGTCGAGCGCTGCGCTTTCCTTCAAGGCGCGCAAGGCACTCCAGAGCGCTTGCTCGACCGAAAGCTTTTGCTCCTCGGCGAGAGTCAATGGCGTGTAGCCGTGTCCCACGTGACAGCGAAACTGTACCATCCGGCCTTCCGTGATTTCCCATAGAGCCCCCCCGCACTCGGGACACGTCAGCGACGACCGGTTTCCAACTTTGTCCATATCTATATCGGTCACGGTCATTTTGACTCCTGCGTTGTTGATTTGAACGACCTCCGGCACCTGCGCGAGCGAGGTTTCCACGGGTTCTCGCGCCAGACGCGTGATGAGAGATGGAATCCGGGAGAGTGGCACACAGTAATCCACCTCGACATTTTCAACCGCATTGCGCGGCATTTCGGCGAACAATGCCTCGTCCGGATCCTGCACGATCGCGGCCCCGCCGCACCGTTTCACTGCCCACAGCCCCGCCGTGCCATCGTCCAGCATGCCGGTTAGGATGACTCCCGTGACGCGCGGACCGTAAGCCGCCGCCGCCGTGCGGAACAACGGGTTGATCGCGGGTCGCGTGTGGTTTTCACGCGGGCCTCGCAGGACCCGAATTCGATCTGGCGCCAGCAGCAGATGAAAATCGGGCGGCGCCACGCAAACGGTTCCCGGTCGGACTGCTTCGCCATCCTCAGGTAGGCGTACCAGAAGCGGGCAATTACGCTGGAGAATCAAGTTCATGTAACTGCGAGCATCCGCCCAAAGATGCAGCACAATGAATACTGCTCCGGGAAAATCGCTCGGCAGCGCAGCGGTGACTTTTTGCAACGCCTCCACGCCGCCCGCCGAGGCCCCTATCACCACAATGTCGCGTCCCGGATGCATGGTCTGCGCGAAGAGCGGAACCACGCCACGTCAATCCGCCAGACTCGCTCGAACGTTAATAGTGTGCTTCCGAATCACTCGGTTCCGTCTGCGCCGGCGCGAAGCTTATGCCTAAACTTTATGGCTCTCCTGCGCGGCCAGCATCGCAGGTTCCAATCCTCGCGATGTCCGGCGGAGAAAGTCCTCCCTGCTCTACCGCAAAAAATCGGCGTGAAACGCGTTCTAGTTCCAACCCGGAAATTTTTGCGACTTGGTTTATTGCCGCTTTTCGGGCGGTAAGCAGCAGCGGAGCTTTAGCTTTTCGGCGCCACCGTCGATTTAACGGCGAGCATCGTCGATTCCGAAGACATTCCCCGCCTGATGAACTCCACGCCAGGACTACCTTCCCGGACCTTGACGACTTGCTGCGACGTTGAGTCTTTCCCGATGTAGTCAATCGAAGCGGAAGCCATCACGGGGAGATACTTTCGCAGATCCTTGCTTTCGTCTTCCGCGCTCACTTGCACGCTCCACAGTTCTGAGGGGGGACGGCCTTCGCTCGCGGGCTTGTTTTCCCGCGCACTGAGGCGCAGGTACTTTTCATACACGGTAACCTGTCGCGGCACGTCATCGTAACCCACCAACTCGTTGCGCGGGGGTTCGTAAACAGCTACGGTGCGCAGACTGGTGTTTCCTCGCGAATCCACCACGGGGACGGGATCGTAGCGAACGCCACCACCTCGTTGGGCATAAACCGGGACACTCACATTCTCCAATTTTGTCCTGGCCGCATCCACCCCATAGTCCAGCTCGACGATCATGTCTGCCTTATCTTCGCTGTGTGCCTCATACAACCCTTTGCCGGAAAGGGCGGTTCGGACAAATCCGGCCGCTTCACGATAGCGTAAATTTTCCTCACCCAGCTTTGGGTCCTTGCTCTTGATACGATAGGATTGGGCCTCCGTGGCCGCCACCGGCTTGGTGATCGCATCAACTTTCACCTCATAGGAGGAGGTGGCACATCCCGCCACAATCATCACAGAGAGGACGGCGACACTCAGTCGGAATCTAGCAGAGATCCAAAACATCGGAGGTTAGGGGTAAGCAAGCCGTGCCTTCCAAAAATAGAATTCACGTCCCTGGTTTGACCGCGGGAGGCGGTGGAGTTGTCGAGGGCCCGGGTTTCTTCTGCGCCATATCCGCCGATTGCGAAGGCACTTGGAGATCGTCGCCTTTCAGCCGGGCCAACTCTTCTTCCAACTGCGCAATTTTAGCCTCGTTGGACAGGGTTTTTTCGCGCGTTTCATCGAGCATCTTCTTTTTCGCCAGGGCGGCCGAACGCTCGTCCTGCAGGCGCTTCAGTCGCTCCGCGGAGCTCTCAAACTTCTTCGTGGCGTCGTCGAGTTCGATATTTGAGATCCTGAAACCCTGCGCGATGGCGAGCTCCTCATCCATCTCCGCTTTGAGTTTGGCCTCCTCCGCTTTCTTTTTTGCGTTCTCCTGCTGATAAGCTCTTTCCTGCGCGAGCCGGTCCTGTTCCTTCCGGTCCCGGGCGTCCTGAACCATCCCAACGATACCACCGACCAAGGCACCCGCCGCCGCGCCACCCAAAGCGCCCGTGCCGGTCCCCATGCTGGTGCTTGAGC
>JBEENF010000388.1:0-4136 GCA_041192325.1 Verrucomicrobiota bacterium | reverse complement strand
CCTTGTCCTCGTTCGGATCGCCCTTCGCTTCGCGGCATCGACCCGTGGGCCTTTGCGGGATGCGCCTGGTGAGAGGGGGATTTACTGGGAGCCGGAACCGATTTCTTGGAACGCGAGGGCGAAATGGAATCTCGCAACTTCGCAAAAATTTTCTTCAACATGACAATAGAAGGGGCAAAGACTCTGCGAAATAGTTCCCTTTGCAATCTCCATATGCCGATGAAGGTTGCGCCCAGCTCCCACGGTTGACATGTGCTTATCCGTAACATTGATTGTTACATTAAACTATGACGGGAAACTCTCGATTCGCAGTCAGCGTTCACATGCTTGCCTATCTGGCATTTCGCAAGGGCGCGGCCGTGCCCTCAGGGGAAATCGCCGCGAGTGTGGCGACCAATCCCGTCGTCATTCGCCGGCTGCTCTCGAGCTTGATCAAAGCCAGGCTGGTCAAAGCGCAAAAGGGGGCAAAAGGCGGCTTTTCGCTCGCAAGCGCGCCGGAAAATACCTCCCTGCTCGAGATTTATCGGGCCACCCAATCGAATCCGGAGCATAGTCTGAACCGGTTCACGCCCAACCAGCGGTGCCCGGTTGGCGCAAAGATCGAGGGCATTCTCCACGAAATCTTCTTCAAGGCCCAAGCCGGCATGGAAGCCGAGCTGGCTCGCGTCAGCATTGCCGATGTCGAACGACAACTTCACCCGTTGTGTCCAAGTAAACGCCCCAAAATGATACCAGTGTAACTTCCGGTGTTACCCTTTGCATCACAAGTGTTCACTTGAGCAAGATGTCCTGTTCACTGCACTTAAGCTCCATTCACCTTCGGGTGGCCAATCTCGACCGCTCTCTGGATTTCTACACCCGTCAGGTCGGAATGGTGTTGATCAGGCAGAATGGCGCCGAGGCTGAACTCGCGCCAGCGCTCGCGGATAAACCCATTTTGACCCTCACACGGGACCACTCAGCATCGCCTCAGCCTCCGGACGCAGCCGGCCTGTTTCACGCCGCATTACTGCTTCCGAGTCGCGCCGCTCTCGGCCGGTGGCTGCGATTCGCGGTGGGACAAGGCGTCCAATTTGCAGGCTTTTCCGATCACGGGGTCAGCGAGGCCCTCTATCTTTCGGACCCAGATGGAAACGGCTTGGAAGTTTATGCGGACCGCCCGCGTCCGGAGTGGCCCTTCCGCAACGGGAAACTTGCCATGACTACGGAGCCCATTGATTTGGATTCGCTGGTGGCGGCCGGCGGCGCCGCGCCCGCGGGCGACGCGGTCACTTCCGGCGCCGCTTGGGGCCATCTGCATCTGCGGGTCACGGACTTGGATGCCAGCGAAGAATTCTATCGCGATGCACTGGGACTCAGCCTGACGCAGGGGGATTTTCCCGGCGCTCGTTTCCTGGCGGCGGACAATTACCATCACCACCTCGGGTTAAATATCTGGGGCAACCCTCGCCGGGCCAAGCCCCGCAACACGCTCGGCCTCTCCTGCGCGATTTTTGCGCGGATGGATGCGCATGAAACCCGGAGCGTGGGCGACCCGAATGGAATCGAAATTACGATTATTCCCTTCGAGCCTGCGGGAAAACGCGCCGGTTCGACTGCCACTCGGTAACTGGAAGTTGATGTCCCTCACGGAAGCGCGAGCGCATGCGCCTTGGTGTGGCCGGTTTGGCGAGCGAATTGCCGCCTTAACGCTTGGCTTGTAAGTCGGGCGGGCCAATCTGGCGAATTCTCCCCCAGCTGCGTATGAACAACGACACCCGCTGGCTCGCCCGCCTCGGCATTGACCAAGGCCTTTTTACCCGTCCTCAAGCCCTCCAAGTCTGCGCCAAGCTCGGATCCCACGTGGATTTGGTTAGCTTCGCCCAGGAACTGATCGACGCCGGCATGGTGACGGATGTCGAATCGTTGGAAACGATCGCTGGCATGGCGGTCGACAACGCAGCGAGGGGCGCGCCGGCGAGCGATCCTTTTGCGGACAGCCAAACCACGGCTCCCGCTGTATCGAGCCGCAGCGCTGGCAAACCAGCCGGCGATCGTACCAGCGGGGGCGCGCCCACGTTCCTCTTCGAAAAGACTGCCGAAATGCACGATTCAGAGCTTGCCGACGCCATGCGCGACCTGTTGCGAGCCACGGCGCAATTTGGCGCCAGCGACCTGCACTTGTCGACGGGAGCGCGGCCGTTTATTCGCCGAAACCGCGCGCTTTCCTATCTCTCCGAATACGTCCTCACCCCTGCCGACGCCCTGCGATTGAACGTGGTGCTTCTGGCCGAGGGTCAGAAAAGAACCTTTCTCGAGCGCAGAGATTACGATTACGCCCTGGCGCTCTCCGACGCGGATCGCTACCGGGTCAACTTGATGTTCCACAAGAACGGAGCGGCGGGAGCCTATCGCATGGTGCCAGCGGAGACGCGCACGCTTTCGGACCTCGGCTACACGGCCCATCTGGAAACCCTGAAGAAGCTGCTGTCCTACCATAATGGTCTTATTCTTATCACGGGGCCCGTCGGCTCCGGCAAAACCACAACGCTTGCCTCCATGGTGGCGTATTTGAACGAGACGCGAACCGATCACATCATCACGGTCGAGGACCCGATCGAGGTCGTGCAGCCCGCCAAAGGCTGCAACGTCACGCAACGCGAGGTAGGCCCACACACGCGGTCATTTGCCTCGGCGTTAAAAGGGGCGCTGCGCGAAGACCCAGACATCATTGTCATTGGTGAATTGCGCGATCTAGAAACGATTGAAATGGCGATCAGCGCGAGTGAGACCGGTCACCTGGTCATCGGCACAATGCACACGAGCGACGCGGCCACCACCCTCAACCGGCTGCTCGACGTATTTCCGCCGGCGCAGCAAACGCAAATTCGGACGAGCGTGGCGGAAAGTCTGCGCGGCATCGTGTGTCAGCGACTGCTGCCGGCGCTCGAGGGCGGCCTCGCTCTCGCGTGCGAGATTCTCATCAGCAACACGGCGATTCAAAATCTCATTCGCGAAGGCAAGTCCACGGGGCTGCGCAACACCATGGAGACCGGCGTTAAGGAGGGAATGTGCTTGATGGATAATGCGGTGTTCAGCCTGTGGCAGCAGAAGAAAATCGCGCCGGAAACCGCCCTCGCGAATATCGCCAATCGCGTTTTGAAAGCGAAGATATCGTGACGGAGGAAACGGATATCGACGCGCTGCTTTGCGCTTATCAAAAAGCGCGGCGCGCCGTGATTGGGCACGTTATCTTTCTCGTAATCTGCTGCGCCGCGGCGCTGTTGCTTCGACGCTATTTCAATCTTCCGCTCATCCTCTGCTGGACGGTCTTCGCGGTGGCGGGCCTGGTGTTTTCCGGGGACATCATCCAGTTGATTTCCTGTCACCTTAAATTGAAGCGCTTCATCGCCAAGAACACCCTGAACTGACCATGGCTGCCATTGATTCACTGCTGAAAACCATGCTGGAGAAAGGTGGATCCGACCTGCATCTCACCGTTGGTCTGCCGCCAAAGTCCCGCGTGTCCGGAACGCTGGCTCCGATCGGGGACCAGCCGCTGGATGCGCGCACCATGGAATCGTTGCTGAAGGAAATCTGCCCGGAAAAACGCTGGGCGGACTTCCTCGACCGCAAGGATCTGGATTTGGCCCACGAGATCCCCGGGCTCGCCCGCTTCCGCGGCAACTATCTCTACAATCATTGGGGCCAGGCGGCGGTCTTTCGCCAGATTCCCGCGAAGATTCTCTCGTTCGAAGAATTGAAGCTGCCGGAAGCCCTGAAAAAACTCTGCCATCTCGATCAGGGTCTCGTGGTGGTCACCGGTCCCACCGGCAGCGGCAAATCGACGACGCTCGCGGCGATGATCGATTACATAAACTCAAACCTCGCGAAACACATCATCACCATCGAAGACCCGATCGAGTTCGTGCACCCGGTAAAAAAAAGCGTGATCGTGCACCGCGAAGTTGGCGAACACACCCAGTCATTCGCCGCCGCCCTGAAGGGCGCCATGCGCCACGACCCGGACATCCTCTTGCTGGGAGAAATGCGCGAGATGGAAACCATCAAACTTGCGCTGGGTTGCGCGTCGATGGGCATGCTGGTTTTCGGCACACTGCACACGAATAACGCGCCCAAGACCGTCGATCGCATCA
>JBEENF010000387.1:0-4147 GCA_041192325.1 Verrucomicrobiota bacterium | reverse complement strand
ATCGGCACGGGCACGGCAACGTTGGAATCCTATCAGGGCAAATCAGCGAGCGCGAAGGATATGTCTGGGACGAGCGCCCTGCCGCCCGCGTCTGGCTGAATGCGAAAAATTTTGGTCCTGCGCGGAGGCGCTCTCGGTGACTTCATCGTTGCCCTGCCGGCGCTCGCGCTGCTGCGGGAACGCTGGCCCGCGACGGAAATCACGCTGATAGGCAATGCCCAGGCCGCGGCGCTGGCGCACGCGCGGGGACTCGTGCAGGAAGTATTTTCGCAACATGAGGCGCGCTGGAGCGCGCTCTACTCGGCGGCTCCGCTGCCGCCCCCGCTCACGGCTTGGCTGGAAACCTTCGATCTGATCGTGAATTTCTGGCCGGATCCGCAACTCGAACTGCAACGTCATTTTCCTGTGCGGGCGGGCCAGCTTTTTCTCTCGGGCGACGCCGCCCCCAGCGTCGCCCCCGCCGCTCGGCACTATTGCGAAACATTGCGGCCGTTGGGCTTGGAGCCAGCGAACTTTCGGTTTCGGCTGGCGCCCTCACCCCCGTCTGGCTCCAGCCCGGGTGCCGCGTCAGTGAAACAGTGCGGCGACGAAAGCCGCGTGATAGCAATTCATCCGGGCAGCGGTTCGCCCCGCAAGAATTGGCCCTCGGAACGCTGGCTCGCCGTCATGCGCACCTTGGTAAACCCGGTGCTCTTCATCCTGGGCGAAGCGGAACTGGAGCGATGGAGCGGCTCATTGTCCTCGCTATCAGACAATGTGCGCTGCGCCGTGAATCGCCCGTTGGAGGCACTGGTAACCGAGCTCAATCATTGCCGGCTTTTTCTCGGCCAAGATTCCGGGATCAGCCATCTCGCCGCCGCCTGCGGCGTCCCGTGTCTGCTGCTGTTTGGCCCGACGGATCCGGTGGTGTGGGCGCCACCGGGCCCCGCAATTCGCGTGCTGCGCCGGGAGTCGGGTCTGGATTCGATTTCCGTTACCGAATATGAGGGCGCACTAAAGCAGGCGCTGGCGGAACATAGATGAAACGCCAGTGCTTCTGCGACCAGGTGGGACCGGCGTAATCCACCCCCACTCTCGGAGCAGTCTGCAGACGACTCCGCCCGACGCGCACGCCGCGGTCTTCCACCCACAAGCCGCTCGTCGTCTCCGTGGCCGGCAACGCGTTGAGGCGACGGTCGATCTGGAGCAGCTTGGTCACGCGACCGGGTCCGATCGCGCCTTCCACCCCGCGGATCAGAATCGCCGCCGGCCAGTCCGGGGGTCCGACGACGAGGTTCAGTAGCTCGTGAATTCCGTAGCAAAGATAGACGTACCAAATCCCGCCGGCGCGATACATTACTTCAGTGCGCGGCGTCCGACCAGCGCGGGCGTGGCAGGCCAGGTCGCTTTCGCCGTGGTAGGCTTCTGTCTCCACGATCATACGCGCGTCTTCAGCGCCATCCGCGAACCGTCGAACAAGATGCTTGCCGAGCAACCAGCGCGCCAATGCGACTGTTTTCTGCGCTTGCAGCTCTTTGGCTTCAATCATCCGTCTCATGCGGTCATATACGAAACATCCGCATGGTGAACGCAAATTCCTCCCGCAGCGCCGCGCACCAACACAAAGCGCTCCTCCTCAGATCGCTGCGGTTGTGCACCGCCGACGGCATCATGGCCATGCCGCTGGTCACCATGTCGCTGCCGGTGAATGTCTTCATGAGCGCCTTGGTGGTGATCGCGATTCCCCTGCCAAAAACCACGATCGGACTGATCAGCGCGGTGCCCTTCCTGGGTAATTTTCTCCAAATTTTTGTCGCTCCGCTGATCGCGCGATGGAAGCCGCCGAAGATCGTCACCATCACCGCCGCGGCGCTGCACCTCGTCACCTGGGTGACGTTGGGAATTTTCCTCCCTTGGATCCCGCGCGACAATCCCGACGCGGCGGGCCGGGTGTTGATGATTTGGTTTCTGGTCTCGAGTTGTTTCGCCGCCGTTGCCGGCGTGTCATGGAATGCCTGGATCCAGGAATGGGTGCCCAGCCGGCTGCGGGGAAAGTTTTTTGGACGGCGCAACGGCGCGCTGCAGTTGTCGACGCTTACCTTCCTGCTCGTCGCGGGTTGGGTGCTCGCGCGCTGGAATTATTCGCTGCTCGTCTTTCAACTTATCATCGCCGGCGCGGCGCTTATGCGCGTGTTTTCGCTCCGGTCGCAGTGGAAAACCCTCACGGGTCCCCGGCATGCGCACCACAGCCTCGCCCTCCCTTTTCGCGAACAGCTCGCCATCGTGACCAACTCGCGCTCGCTGCTCGTGTTCATCACGTTCGGCGCGATTTGGGGTTTCGCGGCAAACTGTTTCGGTCCGTTCTATTCGGTCTTCATGCTGCAACAGATCGGCTTTTCCGCGTGGAACATCAGCGTACTCAATGCCATTTCCCTGCTGGGGGGCGCGCTTTCGCTGCCGACTTGGGGCTATCTGCTCGATCGCTACGGCAACAAGTCGGTCATGGCGTTCTCTCTCATCCTCTGGCAGTCGCAAAGCTTTCTCTGGTGCGTCGTCACGCCGGAGAATCGCAACATGCTTTACGGCATGTGGGCTTGGGGCGGCATCACGAGCGCCGGCTTTGTCCTGGGCCAATTCACGATCCTGCTGCGGCTGATTCCGCTCAAGGCCAAGAGCCTCGCCATCGGCGCGAACATCGCCGTGACTTCTCTCGTGGCCGCTGTCGCGCCCATCATCGGCGGAACCGTCCTCACGTGGGCCCTCGCCCGCTGGCCGGATCCACTCAAGGTGTATCACGGGTGTTTCCTTTTGCAGCCCCTCCTCGCTCTGGCCGGCAGCACCTTGCTCCTCCGCATCCATGAGCCGCATGCGAGTTCCCTGACCATGGTTTTCGGCGCGATGCGCAACATTCGCACTCTCAGCGGGGTACTCGGCCTCGATTTCTTTGTGAATTACGTGTTTTACCGGCCGGAGAAGAAATGATCGCGCCTTCCTTTTTCACCCTGACGGGCAATTTGCTCGCCGAGCGCACGTTGGAATTTGAAACCTGGTCGGCCGGTCGCACCCATCGGGCGGCGCGCGAAAGTTTTCAAGTGGGCGGCAAGGGCATCAACGTATCAAAAATGCTGAACCGCCTCGGGGCGCCCAATACCGCGTTGTGTTTTCCGGGCGGGTCTGCCGGGGCGGAGTGTGAGGCTTGGTTGCGCGAGCGGCGGTTCACTTTTCGCAGCTTCCCGATGTCGCGCGCGACGCGCGCCGGCGTGGTCGTGCGCGGACGCAACCAGGCTGAAACAACTTTTCTTGGGCGGGACGTGGCCCCGGACGGCGGCGCCATTCGCGCCTGCGCCGAATTCCTCTCCGCCCAACCCGCGGGCTCCGTGCTCGCCATCTGCGGCAGCCTCCCGGGCTGGGAATCAGCGGATTTCGACGTGCTGCGCGAAGCAATCCATCGCTGGCCCGAACGGGGGTCCCTGCTGGTGGACACCTACGGCCCCGCGCTTGCCTGGCTCGCTAATGAAGCGGCCGCACTCATCCGGATAAATCGCGCCGAACTTGAAACGCTCTTTGGGCCAGGCGACGTGAAGGTCTCCTCTGGCGAACTGCTCCGGCGCGTCCGCGATCGTTTCGGCGCCTTGCGCTGGGCCGTGAGCGATGGCGCGGCGCCCGTCTGGTTCATGGATCAACACCAGGAGCCGGAAACCCTGACCCCGCCCGCCGTGCGGCAGATCTCTCCGACCGGGTCCGGCGACGTGATGCTCGCGGGTATGATGCACGCGCGTTTCCACCAGCAACTGAGCTGGCGCGATGCGCTGGTCTGGTCCCTGCCGTTCGCGTCCGCGAACGCGGGCCACGCCGAAATCGCCGAGTTTGAGCTGCCGGGACTCTGAGGACTGATCTTTCAGCTCGGCTTTGTGGCAAATAATCCTTGCTTTGAGGCGCGCCAAACCGCTTATTCCGCAGTTTTATTTATGAAAGCGACCATCAAGACCCAAGGCCAGCAGTTCACTGTGACCGAGGGCGACATTCTCACCGTCAACCGCTATCCCGGCACCGAAAAGGGTTCCACCGTCGAGATTAAGGACGTTTTGGCGGTCGGCGAAGGTGCTAATTTCAAAGTCGGCACCCCGACTCTTTCCGGTGCAACCGTCTCGGCCACCATCCTCGAGAA
>JBEENF010000386.1:0-4149 GCA_041192325.1 Verrucomicrobiota bacterium | reverse complement strand
GCAGCATCCGGCCCATGTCCGGATTGCGAAATATTTCCCCTTCGCGCGGCGGTTTTCCGTTGGGCAAAAAGACCCGCGCGGTTTCCGGAAAGGCGCGCACCTTCTTGACGTTCTCTTCCTGCGACCAGGATTCGCCGACGGCTTCCGTGACGCCAAAGCCCTGCTCGGCATAAGCGATCGCCGAGGTGAAAAGATCATGCCAGGGAAGCTTCCCGAATTTCTGATGCATTTTCGCCCAGCCATCGACGACGCCGGGAACCGTGAAGCTGTGAATGCCCTGCATCGGCATCGTGGTGATTCCCTGCTTCGCAAGAAATTCCGGGGTGAGTCCGCGGGGGGCTGGACCCGAGGCATTCAGTCCGGTGAGTTTTTTGGTGGCGGCCTGCCAGTAGAGCACGAAGAGATCGCCGCCCGGTCCATTTTTCATCGGCTCCACCACGGCGAGCACCGCATTCGCCGCAATCGCGGCGTCCGCCGCGGAGCCGCCGCGGGACAGAATCTGTACGGCGGCCGAGGAGGCCAGCGTCTGGCTGGTCGCCGCGATCCCTTGCCGCGAAATAACCATGGAGCGCCCGTAGTCGCGGCCCAATCCACTGTGGGCAGCGCCTTGTCCGAAAAGTGGCGTGATCACGGCGCAGGCCAGGCCCGCAAACCAGAGGGCATCATTCATGAGCGGCAGGCTGGCGCCTTCATCGGAACGCTGTCCAGTGCTTATGAAGTCGGCCTCGCGCCCGCGCGCGCTTCTGGTCGGCGCCCGTGAATGGGGCGGATGGAGCGGGACTTTAGCCCCCGCGCGAAACGCGGTGGGGGGCACGGGCGTAATCACTTCGTAGTGCCGGAGCGCGAGTTGCCACCAGGCGTCGAGTCGCGCGGCGGGCGTCGCCCACACGTCCTGATGCAGCAGGTTCATCGAATCCACGTCCAGCAGGAGCGAAATCTTGTCGCGCGGTTCGAGCGCCGCAGGGCCTTCCTACAGGAGCCGGACGCGCAGCGCGGCAAAACGCTCTGCGTTTGCCGGCGGTGGATCGTCCTTCGCCCGCAGCATCCCGACATGAGCCGCGTTCACATACGGGTCCAACACGGCCTGCAACAATCCGTACGCCCCAGTCTCCGCGCGGCTCGATCCAGTCGGACGGCCGCCGTTCATAGTGCGCTTCCAGATCCTGGTAATTACGCAAGGTGCGGTCGCGCTGCATCAAGCCGAAGCGCGCAAACTTCCGGTGAGGCAGGGTGGTCATCTCGGGCCCAGCGGTATTGCGCAGGGGTTTCCACACCGTCCGTCCATGCCTTGCTGCAAAGCCCGAGCGTGACCGGCGCTTACGAATTTGTCGTCACCCGCTGCCGCCCGGTAGGGCGCGTTCGCGCGCGCGCGCGATTTCCCGTACGAAATCGAACGTGATTTCCACTCGTTGCACCGCGGCGGGGGCAAGCGGCGTGATGAGAATGGCCAGACAGACGGACGACAGAACGCGCATGGACCGCGGCGTGACCCCCTGAACGAGGCTCAGTTCCGGATCACCCCCATTTAATTGCCGTGCCCGGGTGGGTTTTCGACCAAACTTTTTGGCGGCGCACGGCCGCGTTAAATCCGGAAGGGACGAACCTGCCACTTGCCGCCGCCGTCGAGCTGCGTTTTCCTCCGCCTTTCATGATTTCCCTGCACGAAGGCAAAGGTCCGAAAGTCAAGAAGCCCCCGGAGCACGTTTTCACCCTTCGCTTCTCCGTGGTGGGGTGCCAGCCGCCGATCTGGCGCCGGCTGCTCGTACGGGAATCCATGTGGCTGTCCCGGCTGCACGATACCATCCAGATCGCCTTGGACTGGTTTGATTACCAAACGCACAGCTTCAATCTGGATGATCTTTGCTTCGGGAATCCGGTTCGGCGCGAAGAGATTACGGTGGAGGACGACCGCGATGTGACGCTGGCGGACTTGAATTTGGAACATCGGGAACGCCTGCTTTACGCCTACCATTTTGGTGACGGTTGGAAGATCGATATCAAGATCGAGAAGACCGGCACGGTGGAGAAAGGCGCGCATTATCCCTTGTGCATCGCCGGCGAGCGGGCGGGTCCTCCGGAAGATTGCGGCGGGGTCGAGGCCTTCCACGACATGCTCGCCTGCATTAAAGAGCCGCATACCGATCTGGGTCGCGAGTGGATCGAGTGGCTGGGCCCGGACTATGATCCCGAGGCCTGCTCTCTCGACAAAATCAACAAAGCGTTGCGCAAGCTGGGGAAGTAAACGCTGCGCCCGGGCTGCACTGCGGGCGGTCGAGCGGCGGCGCAGGCGGACGGCTGCTCTGACCCCAACTGCCTTCGCGGCGGAAAGGCGGATTACTTCGCCGCGCCGGCACCCGGCAGCGTTCCTGCCATGACCGTGATCATCTTGTCCGCGTTGAGATATTTTTTTATCGCGCCGTTTACCTCGCCCAGGGAAAGCGCCTGGATGCAACGCGGATACTCGTCGATCCATTCCGGACCGTAACCGCGCTGCAAAGCGTTGAGCAATGCGCCGGCCAGACCGCCGGTGGTGGCGAGTTGGACCTTGTAGGCGCCGGTGAGGGTAACCTTGAACGTTTCCAGCTCCCCGGCGGTGAGACCTTCGTTCGCGAAACGGCGCAACTCCCGCAGCGTCGACGCGACTCCCTTGTCCAACAAGTCGGGTGCGAACGTGCCCGCAATCGCCCAGGACCCGTCGGCGTAGGTGTCGCTGGAAAGATTCGCGCCGATGCCGTACGTCAGGCCCTCGCGATTGCGAATGATGTCGAGCAACCGCGCGGAAAAAAAGCCGCTGCCCAGCACCGCCGTCGCCATATTCAGCGCGGGATAATCAGGCGCGGCGTAGCGCAGGCCGGAAGGCTGGCCGATGACGAACGAAACGCTCGTTTTTCCCGGCATCGCGACGCTCTCGACGCGAGCCGCGGTGAGGGGCGGGGCCGGCGGCGTGGTGGGAATCGCGCGACCGCCCTGCCACCCGGCGAATGCCGTTTGGAGCGCGGTGTCGATTTCGCGGTCGTCGGTGTCCCCGACGATCACCAACCGGCAGGCGGCCGGCCCGTAGTTCGCGGCGTGAAAGGCTTTCAGTTGGTCGAGCGTGGCCGCTTCGATGTCGGCGAGATAGCGATCGTCCGCGGGGGGACGATTCGGATGGCCGGCGGGAAAAATCGCCCGCGCGAAACTGTTGTGCGCCCGAAAATCAGGGTCCTCCATCGCGCGTTTGTGCCGGCCGCTGAGCTGGCGTTTGAGCTTGGCGAATTCCCCGGCATCGAACCGTGGCGTCCGCAGTTGTTCCGCCAGCAGCGCGAGGACCAGCGGCAGATGGGCGCGCAGACTCTTGCCGCCCAGGTTCAGCGTGTGCGAACCCGAGCTGAAGTTGAGCGTGGCGCCGACCTCCTCCAGCAACCCCGCGATCTCGAATTTCTCCCGCTTCACCGTACCCTTGTCGATCATGCCGGCGGTCAGGTCCGCGATGGCGGAATTCTCGCCCGGGTTAAACACATCGCCCCCGCTCAGCACGCCGCGCAACGTGACGACCTCCTGGATCGGCGTTTTGAGCGTCACAATGTCGAGACCCGCGATTGAGCGCCGCCGCACTTTCGCCGCCACCAGCGACTCCCCGCCTCCTGCGCCCGCCGCGACCGCGGATCCTTCGCGCGGCAGGGCCCCGTGGCTGGCGGCGGGAGCCAGGGAAGGATTTTCCGGATCCCGATAATAATGCGGACCCCGCGCGGGCGATTTCGCAGCCGCCGGTTCCCGCGGATACGATGCTTGTTTGGGTTCCGGTTCCGCCGCTTCCGGTCGCGGGATGAACCATCCGGTCGTGCTCTGATCCTCGAGCAAATAGGTTTTTGCCACGCGTTGGACGTCCGCGGCGGTGACGGCCTTGAGTTGATCGAGTGCCGTGAAATAGTGCGTCCAATCGCCGACCGCGATCGCCTCGTTGAGTTGTCCCGCGATGGCGAACGATCCGTCGCGGTGATAGGCCAGCGTGGCCAGCAGTTTGGCGATCGCGCGCGAAACTTCCGGTGCGGGCGCGCCTTCCATTTTCACCTTTTCCGCCTCGGCGAGCAGTGTTTTTTCCACCTGCTCGTGGGTGATTGCGGGAGCCACGAGCGCCGATAAAGTGAACAGCGTGTGATCGTGAAAATA
>JBEENF010000385.1:0-4157 GCA_041192325.1 Verrucomicrobiota bacterium | reverse complement strand
AGCCAACTAATAAGGGCCCGTGATTCCTGCGTTCGCGGACCGCGGTCGCCCGCTGTTCCCGGCCCAACTGGGGTCCGTACTTTTCTTGCTCGCCGTAAGCGCGAGCACCGCCTTTTCGGCGGGGTTTAGGCCTCCCGCCGAACTCGCGCTTCATGTCTGCGTTCTGGCACTCGCCCTTGGTCTTCTGAGGCGCAGATCGGAAGGCGCCGCGCCTCGCTTGCTGCACGTCCTCGCCTTCGCTTGTATCCTGCTACTCGCGGCGAAGGACTTGGCCCCGACTTTTCCGGTCAGCGGGGAAGCGGAGCGCCGCGCCGCGCTCGGCGTTTCCGCGCTGACCTGGCCGGCGAATGCCAGAAACCCGGCCCTCGGCTTAGCAGCCGCCCACGTGGCGGCGCTCTTCATGGCCCTCGCACTCGTCACCCTCTTGGCGGACCGTCTCGCCGGGTCCCCGCGCCGCAACTTCACGGCGCTGCACTTGCTCGCTTGGGTGCTCACCGCATTCGGTTTCGCGGTGATGGTTGGGACCGAGCCAGACCGCGCTTACGGCCCGGGTAATTGCATCGGCCACATGGTGAATAAAAATGGCGCCGGCACCCTGATCGCGATCGGAATAATCGTTCATGGGGGCCTCGCCCGCGCCGCCTGGCGCCGGCAGGCGATCATCCTGGCAGCGACCCACCTGGTGGTCATGGGCAGCCTGCTCGCCCCCTTCCTTCGACTCGGCTCGCGGACCGCCCTGCTCGCGCTGGGCGCCGGGGCCGCCACGCACCTCTGGCTCGTCACGCGCCCCGGCTTGGGCCGCTGGCGCGAGGCCGCCCTGGCCCTGGGGGTGGCGGGGGCCACAGCCCTGGTGACGGCGACTTTGGACGAGCGCCTCGCGAGCCGCATCTCGGCGGTCGCGGGAGATGGACGCTGGAGCATCTGGCGGGACTCGATCGCGCTGGCCCGCGCCTATCCGCTTTTCGGGGTCGGACTGGGGGCATTTGAATCGGTGTATCCACTTCATGGATCAATTCCGCTCGGCCTCAATGAGCGGCTGACACATCCTGATTCCAGCTGGATAGCGCTGCTCCTGGAGTGGGGAGCGTTGCCGTTCACCGCGCTCATCCTCGTGGGAGGCTGGGCGGGCTGGCGGCACTTGCGGTTTCTGCGCCGGTACGCGCGCCATGACTCCGCCGAGCCCGGCGTCATCGCGGCCTCGGCGGTCGCCGCCTGGCTCTCGGCCGGACTGACCGACGTCACGTTGCACCGGCCGCAATCCCTTTTGCTCGGCGCGGTCCTGATGGGAATCGTCGCCGCTCACCCCACGCCGGCGTCAATCCGCCCGCGCTCCCGGGTCGCCGCGTTCGCCACGGCCGCGGTCATTCTGAGCCTGGGTGGCGTACTCGCAGCGTGGGCGGCACGTCCAGCGCGACAGGAATTGCGCTGGAGCCTCCTCGATCCCGCGCGACTGTGGCGTGCCGCCATGGAAGGCGGCTTGGAGCAGGGGCCGGACTCTGCCCAGCTCGCCCGGCTGCACGCGGCCGTTCGCCTCCAGCACAACGCGGCCTCCTACCCCGACGGCGCAGCGCGCAGCCTGCACGAGCACTCACCGGCCGCCGCGTTTTCCTTCTGGCAGCTTACGCTCCGACGCGCTGGGTCCCGCACCGCCGAATACTTCGAGCGTGCCCTGAAAGATTTCCCGGCCACCCCGCCGGCGTACTGGGCTCAGTTGGCTGCCACCACCGAACCCGATCTCACCCTGCTGATCCCCACGCTTCCACCCGGGGATTCAGCGCGGGCAATCCAGGCGTGGCTCGCGCGCGAGCGACCTCAACCCGTCTCTCCCGCCTCGGCGTACCCGCTCCTGGCGGCGGTGCAACGTGCCGGTCGGGCGGATTTGCTGCTGCCCGCCTTGGGAGGCCTTGAAGTTGCGGACGCGAGCTTCTGGGAAAAAGTCGCGCGGCTCTTGCATGAACAGGGTTTGGCTGCGCCCGCCTGGTCCGCCGTGGCGCGGGCCCTGCCCAAAGCCGTCGAGTCGCCTGCCGGACAGATGGCCGGCTCCGCGGCACTCGGACCGGACACCCTCCTCCAACTCGGCCGCTATACGGATCTCCGCGCTACTCTGCTCGGCCTCAGGGGAACCGGGCGCAGCGCCCTGCTGGAAAAAATCTGCGCTCAGCCAGGAGCGCCGGCCTGGTTTCACTTTGAGTCGGCGCGGGAGTTCGCCCTAGCCGGCGATTTTGACGCGGCCACGGAGCGCGCTCTGGTCGGTCTCAGCGGGACGCCGCGCAACTAGCGCGACTGGTAGCTGTAGTAACCATAGTTGTAAGCGCCCTCGGTCGGCCGCACGCCGTTCGCCACCACGAGAGGCGGCACCTTGGCGGAACGCTTCACCACCGCCAGGGCTTTCGTCACCGCCGACACCGAGGCGCCGCGCAGCTTCACCATAAAGATCACGTGATCGGCCAGGCCCAGGAGCGGAATCGTATCGCTCACCGGCATGATTGGCGCGGAATCGATGATCACCAAATCGTACTCCTGCTTGGCCTCGGTCGTCAGGGAGGGGGGGATTGTGAACATCATCGCATCGATGATTTCCACGGAATTGGCGCCGCGCGTCATGACCGAAAAGCCTCGTCCGCCCGCCGGCCGTACAAAGTCGCGCCAATGTCCCCCGGAGCGCAAAAAATCCGACAATCCAGGCGTGTCGCGCTCCAGCTTCAGTCGGTCACCAATACTGCCACGACGCATGTCGGCGTCGATGACCAACGTCCTGAGGCCCGCGGCGGCCGCGGACAGCGCGAGGTTCAACGTTACGGTTGATTTCCCTTCCGCTGCGGTGCTGCTGCAGATAACCACGACCCGCGACCCTCCGCCATTAACCGTTTCGAGTGACAGCGCCGCGCGCAACGAACGGATTGATTCGGAAAACAGGCCTTCACTTTTGGAATCGGCGATGGTTAACGAGTCACCACGCAAGCGCTTTACCAGCGGAATCTCGGCCTTCACTTCGATCCCCAAGGCTTCCAGTTCAGCCACCGCAAACATCCGCTGGTCCATTTTGCCCGCGAGCATGAGCAAGCCAATCCCCGCCAGGAGCCCCACCACGGAACCGGTGCGCAGCGGTCCGACGGCATCGGGCCTGATTTCCGCAGCCAAGCTGGCGCGTTTCAGAACCTGGATCACCTCGTCATCGACGCCCTTGCGAAAATCGATGTTCTGCAGGCTGCCGACCAGGCGTTGATACAGTTCGCGCGTGCGGGCAGTGGTGCTCTGCAGCTTTTGATGCTCGGCATCAATCTGGGTGGATTCGCGCACCGTCTCATCCCATTCCCCCATCGAGGAAAGAATGGTGGAAAGTTCGCTCCGCATACCTTCCACCTCGGCGCGAAAAGCGCTCGTATTCTCCTGCTCCAGCAAGGCAACCAGCCGGCGCAGCCGGAAAAACTCGCCCTCGAGCTTCTGATACTTCGGATGTTTCGGCAGGAAGACCAGCGCGGCCGACTCGAGTTCGAGTTCCAATTCACGCAGCCGGATTTTCTGGGCGGCTAGCGGACCCGACGAGTTAAGGGCGCCGGGGGTCCGGGGGCGGGTGGCTTCCCCGGACTCCGCCAGTTCGAGCGCCGAGGAGCGCTTGGCCAGTGATTCCTTGGCGGCGCCCTGATCGAGCAGTTCGGCGAGCTTGATCTGCATCCGCAGACTCGCCTCGCGGTTTTTCAGCTGGGACAGGAAACGCGCGGCCGTGCTCGACTGCTGTTCCCAAAACACAATGTTGCGCTGCTGCTTGAAGCGGAATAATTCCGACTCCTGCTCGTTCAGGATCTTCTCCAAACGCGCAATCTCGGAGGAAATTTGGTCCATGACCGAACGCGAGGAAAACAGCCGCTGTTCGCGGCGCATGGCGATGTACTCCTCCATGATCAGATCGAGGTAGCGCTGCACATGCGCGGGGGTGCCGCTCGTGGAGGTGAGATCGAAGATCGTGGTGCGGGGCAGCAGGCGCGCCGACAGCTCCGGGCGGATCGTCGCTCCCGGTTGTTCGAGACGCAGCTTGATCATCGCGCGTTCCCGCAGTTCCTCACTCGTCAGGATCTCCAGCTGGGTCCCGAGCACACTCATGAAATCGTTGGCGACCGGGTTACCCTCCGAAAAGTTCATGCGCCCGCTGATCACCA
>JBEENF010000384.1:0-4161 GCA_041192325.1 Verrucomicrobiota bacterium | reverse complement strand
GCCGCGTTGCTCCAGTCGGGCAAGTTGCAAAGTCGGAGCACACGCGACGCACACCGTGAAATCAAACCAATTCTCCAAAGCCTTCTCGAAGAGCAAAGGCACTTCCACAGCCCAGCTGGCCGACGGCTCGGCCGCAAACGCCCCGCGCCAAAACGCGAAAACGGGTGGATGAATCAGCGCTTCGAGCCACGCCAGTTCCGCGTCGTCCACGAAAACACGCGCGGCCAGTTCAGCGCGATTTACGACTCCCGAGTCACCTACCACCGAACCGCCATAGCGGATGCGCAGTGCTGCGATGACGGATGACGACGTTAAAACGTGCTCGCGCACAATGACGTCGGAATCGAGCCGCCGAAACCCCCGGCGTTCCAAGAGACCCGCAACCGTCGATTTACCACAACCCAATCCACCGGTAATCCCTGCGATCATTCAGTAATAACCGCGGACCTTTGACCTTGCTGCTGACTTGCGCAAATCCTTAATCGCTAGCGTTTCGCGGCCCTCGCCGGACAGCCCTGTTTTAACTTTTTCTCCCTCCACCCAAAAATGTTAACACCTGTGGATACGAAAGATGCGCACGCGGTCGCGTCGTTGGTACGAAAGAAGTTTGGGGACATGTACCCTCGCGCAAGTTGGCAGTGGCTTGAGCGGCTTTTCTTCGACATGGAGCAACTTTTCTCCGGAAAAAATCCGAACTATTTCGCGATCGACATTCGCTATCACGACTTCGAACACACCCTTCAAGCAACTCTTTGTCTCGTGTTCTTGCTCGAAGGTCGACACTTGGCCGGAGTCGAACCAAGGCTCAACGCGCGGCAGTTTGAATTGGCTCTCTCGGCGGTCCTCCTGCATGATGCCGGGTACATCAAGCTTCGCTCCGACGCCAACGGAACGGGCGCAAAATACACGTTCTGCCATGTCCTGCGCAGTTCCGCGTTTGCCGCTTCGTATTTGCCGACGCTGGGCGCCACGGATCACGAAATCGAAGCTGTACTCGGAGGCATCAACTGCACGGGTCAAACGAAGGAGATCAGCCACCTTTACTTTCGCGAACAGACCGAGCGGATCATCGGCTGCGCAATTGCGACGTCCGACTTTCTCGCACAAATGGCCGCCGCGGATTACCCGGACAAGTTGGGAATCCTCTTCGAGGATTTCCAGGAATCGGATGATTTTATCCACGTGCCCGTTTCCCGCCGTTCGTTTGGATCAGCGCAGGAATTAGCCGAACGCACTCCGCTTTTCTGGAAGAAATTCGTGCTGCCCAAGCTGGAGAGCGACTATCAGGCAGTATATCGATTCCTGGCGCGGCCGTATCCCCATGGGCCCAACCCATACCTCGAGGCAGTTGAACGCAACATCGCCAAAATCAAGAGCCGCCTCACCGCCCGAAAGTCGGCGTTAAAATAGCGCCGCGCCGCTCGTCACACTATGCTTGCTACGATCACATCGGCGGCGCTGCAGGGGATCGACGCCGAGGTCGTGCATGTCGAGGTGAATACTGGAGAAGCGGGAGAGCCGAAGCTGATTTTAGTGGGACTGCCGGATGCCGCGGTGAAGGAGTCTGATGACCGCGTATTTTCCGCCCTTAGCAACAGTGGCTTCAAGCCACCGCGAACCCGGACCACCATCAATCTTGCGCCAGGCAATCTGCGGAAGGAAGGCCCCTTCTACGACCTGCCAATTGCCTTGGGAATTCTCGCCGCCACGGGCCAGCTGCACGCGGAACACCTCCCCGACTTCTTGATTGCCGGTGAGTTGAGTCTCTCCGGCGCCACCCGCCCCGTCCGCGGCGCCCTCGCAATGGCGAGGCTCGCGCTGGCGCTCGGCAAACGCGGTGTTCTGCTTCCTGCGCGTTCGGCCGAAGAAGCGGCGCTGGTAGACGGAATAAATGTCTTCTGCGTGGAGTCGCTGGATGCCGCCGTGCGCTTTCTGACCGGGGAAGCCAAAATGCCGCCGTTAGACGCCAGCAGCCTCAAACGTCGACGGCCAAGCCCGGCGGCCGAGAGCGCCGTCGATTTCTCCGAACTAAAAGGGCAGCACGCTTTGCGTCGGGCCGTCGAGGTAGCGGTGGCAGGCAACCATAATATCTTGATGATTGGACCGCCCGGGGCGGGAAAGTCCATGATCGCCAAGCGCATCCCGACGATCATGCCTGCACCCACGCGCGAAGAGCGGCTGGAGATCCTCGGGATTCATTCGGCCGCCGGCCGAACCATTACTGGAGAAGTATCGTGGGATGCACGACCATTCCGATCACCACATCACACGGTTTCCGATGTAGCTCTCCTGGGCGGCGGTACAATTCCCGGCCCCGGCGAAATTTCCCTGGCACATCACGGTGTGCTGTTCCTCGATGAGTTGCCGGAATTCAAGCGATCCGCGCTGGAAGTTCTGCGGCAACCCCTCGAAGACGGAGACGTAACGATTTCGCGGAGCGCCGGCAAAATCACCTTGCCGTGCGCATTTATGTTGGTTGGCGCCATGAACCCGTGCCCCTGCGGGTACCTGGGTGATCCAAAGCATGAGTGCCGCTGCACACCGACCCAGGTCCAGCGCTATCGCGCACGGATCAGTGGCCCGCTACTCGATCGCATCGATTTGCATATTGAGGCGCCTGCGCTCTCCGTCGGAGAGTTGCGTTCGGAAAAAGCCGGCGAGGCATCGGAATCATTGCGGGCGCGGATCGAAACCGCTCGCGGCACTCAACATGCGCGCTTCGCCGGCACCAAGGTCACCTCCAACGCCCGCATGACCCACGCTCAAATTCGCAAGTTCTGCACGATCGATGCGGCGCTGGGCGATCTACTCCAGCACGCGATGGAACAGCTCCGCCTCTCGGCGCGGGCCTACGACCGCATCCTCAAAGTAGCGCGCACGATCGCAGACCTCGCCGAGTCGCCCCATATCCAGTCGCCTCATTTGCTTGAAGCCATCCAGTATCGAAGTTTGGACCGCGCGCTGTTCTAATGAACACGGGCCACGAGCGCGAGATTGCCCTCGGTGGGCTGAAGACCAATCCGGCGGAAAACGCTGTCGCTTCGCAACGCCTGAGCCTCTCCCGGAGCCTCGCGGCGCGGCTTCCAGTCCTCACTGCACGCGGCATAATTTCCCCGCGTAGCGATTAGGATCCGCCCTGTGCGTGGGTCCCGCTGCGGGATACCCGATGCAAATCCTTTTAGCGCCCGCGGCTTGCAGCACCGTTTTCTGGTGTTCCCCTTGACTCTCTTTCAAGCGCACCTACCCTCGCCCACTTTTCTTTGGCATGGCGCAGGACTTAAAAGACACTCTTCAACTTCCCAGGACAAACTTCCCCATGCGTGCCGGTCTGGCGCAACGAGAACCTGGTCGAGTGGCGCATTGGGAAAAAATTGGCCTGTACAACGCCATCCAGAAAAGGCGTGCCGGAGCGCCCGCCTTCGTCGTTCATGATGGTCCACCCTTCACCAATGGTGATCTGCATCTCGGCCACTCGCTGAACAAATCCCTCAAGGACTTCGTCAATCGTTACAAGTCCATGCGCGGTTTTCGCACGCCCTATGTGCCCGGCTGGGACTGTCACGGCCTGCCGATCGAGCAAAAGGTCACGCAGGAAATCCGGGAAAAGAATCTCACCCTTACCACCGCCGAGCTCCGCGCCCGTTGCGACGCTTTTTCCGAATACTGGATCGGCCGGCAACGCGCCCAATTCCAACGCCTCGGCGTACTCGGAGACTGGGGCAACGAATACAAGACGAAGGACCCAGCCTTCGAGGCTGACATTCTCCGCACCTTTGCCTCGTTCGTGGAACAGGACCTCGTTTACCGCAGTAAAAAGCCAGTTTACTGGAGCATCCCATTTGAAACCGCGCTGGCCGAAGCTGAGATCGAATACAAAGAACATACTTCAATCGCCATCTGGGTAAAGTTCCGCGTGCCTTCGGACGAGGCCGCGAAGTTCAGCCTGCCGACTGACAAACCGATGTTCATCGTCATTTGGACGACGACTCCGTGGACGATCCCCGCGAACCTCGCGATCGCGGTTCACGCCGACGTCGACTACGTCGTCGCCGATCTCGGCGCGGAGCGTATCATTGTCGCTGAAGCATTGCTGGGTTCCGTACTAGCTGCGGCGAAAATCGATGCTGCACCCGCTGTCGCCTTGAAGCGCAAGGGCGCAGA
>JBEENF010000383.1:0-4167 GCA_041192325.1 Verrucomicrobiota bacterium | reverse complement strand
AGGCCGAGGAACTGGCGGCGAAGATCCCGCACAGCGTCATTCTGCAACAATTCTCCAATCCCTCCAATCCCGCCGTCCATCGCCGCACGACTGCCGAGGAAATCTGGCGGGACACCGACGGCAAGGTCGACATCGTCGTGGCCGGCATTGGCACCGGCGGAACCATCACGGGCGTGGGTGAGGTGCTGAAGGCCCGCAACGCCGCAGTGAAAATTATCGCGGTGGAACCCGACGCCTCGCCCGTTCTTTCCGGTGGCGCGCCCGGTCCGCACAAGTTGCAGGGCATCGGGGCCGGTTTCATTCCCGCCATCCTCAACACGAAAATTTACGACGAGGTGATTCGCGTGAAGGAGGCGGACGCCGGGCCCGTTTCGAAACAGATCAATCAACTGGATGGCATTCCCGTCGGCGTGTCGTCCGGCGCCATTGCCTGGGCCGCGCTCCAACTGGCGCAGCGCCCCGAAAACAAGGGCAAGCGGATCGTGGCGATCATCCCGTCGAGCACGGAACGCTACCTGTCGTCGTGGTTGTTCGCGGATGTCGGCGTGGAAAGCGATTCGGTCGAAGACCTGTTTGGCCCCACGGCGTGAGTCCATCCCTCCGGTGGGGGTGGATCACGGCGGCGTTGCAGATGAGCCAGACAAGTTCGGCGGGGGCGCATTTATGTCAGGCCAAACGCAGGCCTAGCCCCGTCCAGATCGCGCTTGTGAAAAGTCACGCATGGCCCTTTCCCTGGCGGCCATGACGCGGCTTCGCCGCCTGGCCGCGGTGGTCAACCTTTCGAATGACGACATCGTGTCACGGGTCGCCTACGCGAGTTCGCTGGCGCCGGGGGCGACACCAACGCGAGCAGCGCTCCGACCTTCCTTACGGCCGCACGGGCAGTTCCTTGAAGGTCTTTTCGAGGTCGGCCATGAGGTTGATGACCGACTGCGCTCCGGCGGCGAGCACGCGCTCGCCGTGGGCGGGCGTCGCCTTCCGGGCGTCGCCCCAGGTGCCGGTGCGCGACATCCGGTAAACACTGCCCGGCGAGGAGAAGAAGAAAGCGGTGTGCAGCGCGGGCGACTTGGTGATCGTATCCGGAAAATTGGGATACTCGACATTGGTTTTCTCCAGGTCGACGAGCTTGGGGTTGATCACGAGCAGGGCGGAGACCTCGCTTTCCCCGGCGTGCAGGCCTTTGCCGCCCTCGGTCATCATCGACCACTGCTCCGGCGTGAAGCCGTCCCAGTAGTTGAACGGAAACGCCTTCGCCCCGGCCGGCATCTTCTCGTCCGCCTGGGCGCACGCGTAGGCGAGGGCGTAGGTGTTGTCGTAGTGCCCGTTGAGGAAAACGATCCGCTTGAAGCCCGCCCGCGCAAACGACAGCGCGAGTTCGCGCACGACGGCCATGAAGGTTTCGACGCTCAGGCTGAACTCGCTGGTGAAACCGCGATGCGGATACGACAGCGTGTAGTGCAACGGGGCGGCGACGAGGGCGTTGCCCTCTTGCTCGCAGACGCGGCGGGCGATCTCCTGCGGGATGAAAACGTCCGTCCCGATCGCGGAGTGCGGACCGTGCTGCTCCATGGCGCCCACGGGCACGTAGAGCGTGTGATGCTGCTGCAGAAACGCTTCGATTTCGGCGTTGGTATTCTCGGCCAGGAAGACGGATTTGGGTTTCATGAAAATGGGGGAGGGCGGGCGGCCGCCATAAGCGGTTGCCCGCCAATTTCCGCACGCGGCGCGCCGATTTCAAGCGTTGCCTGAGCCACGCCGCGGCGCCGTTTGGGATCTCCGACGGGGATCAGCTCCGGGTCGTGACCCCATCCCAAATTGCGCCACGTGGCGCAATTTGGGGATCGCCAGGTAAAACTGCATGCCGCGCTCGAGCCTCCGGCCGGTCAAGTGGCCCATGAAATTTGCTTGGAGCGAAGAGCGTGGGGCGGCTTGGTGGAGGGGTGCTGCTCTCCGTTGTCACCGAAATCACCCGGATGTATGAGTTCGACCTCAGCGCTTATCCCCGCTGGCTCGTGATCGCGGTTGCCACGCTGATTATCGGGATCGTCGTCTGGATTGGGATCAAAGTGATGAAGCTGGCGCTGTGGCTGCTGCTGATCGCCGTGTTGCTCGGCGGCTTCGGCTGGGCGCTCTGGGAGCTCTTCCATTAACCAATTTGCGCCCGTGAATCAGCCCCCGTATCGCGCCGCCATCATCGGATTGGGTATGATCGGCGGAGCCGACCAGGTTTCGGGTGACGCCTTGGGCCAAAGCGTCGAAAACATGGATGGCACGCATGCCGCGGCTTACCAGAAACACCCGCGCGTCCAACTGGTGGCCGGCGCCAGCCGTGATGCGGGGCGCCGGGAGCGGTTCGCCGCGCGCACGGGGGCGAAGACGTACGCGAGCTGGCGTGAAATGATCGCGGCCGAAGCGCTCGACGTGGTGAGCATCGCGACCTACGCGCCCACGCATGCCGGGATTGCGATCGCCTGCGCCGAACGTGGCATTCGCGTCATCTACTGTGAAAAACCCGTCGCGACCCGTCTCGCCGACGCGGAGCTGATTCTCGCAGCCTGCGCCCGGCGGCAGACGCTGCTGGTTTTCAATCACCAACGCCGGTTCGATCCCAATTTTCGGCGACTGCAGGAGGCGATCCGGGCGGGCCGGCTGGGCGAAGTGGTGTCAGCACACCTGCAATGGCCGACGGGGCGTTTGGGCAATGTCGGCACGCATGCGCTGGACGCGTTGTTGATGCTGACCGGGCGCCGGATTCAAGGCGTGTCGGCCACGCTCGACCTGGCGGGCAAGCCGGATTGCCGCGGGGCCGCGTTTCGCGATCCGGGCGGCTGGGGCACGTTGCGCCTGGCGGGAGGCGTGAGGGCGACGGTGCATGCGCCCGATTACGGCCGCGTGCCGTTTCAGATTGAAATCAACGGAACCACCGGGCGCGCGGTGGTGCAGGGGAAGCAAGTGACGCTCGAAACGGCCGAGGGTCGCGTGGAGAGCTGGCCGGCGCCGTCCGATGGCGTTTCGAGCATGGATCGCGCGGTGGAGGAAATCCTCCGCCATCTGGAGCAAGGCGCCTCGTTCCCCTGTGCCGCGGAAGAAGCGGTGCACACCTTGGAGGCGATCATCGGGTTTCATGCCTCGCATGGACGGAACTCCGCCTGGGTCGAACTGCCGCTGGCGGGCTCGGATCGCGAAATTGAAGTGGCGTCGGGCTAGTTGCGGGCACGGGAGCCCGGTCCGAACCTCAGTCCGGGCTGTTTCGCGGCAAGTAGCCGCAGCCGCGACGGCGCGGGGCGTTATCTACTAACGAGGCCACGCGCGCGCCGGGGCACCGGGTAAACGCGGCGTATTTGCCAAGTTTGTCTTGCGGGGGGAAAACACGACCCGTCAACGTGGCCCCCCGTGAAATACATTTTCGTCACGGGTGGTGTGGTTTCGTCGTTGGGCAAGGGGCTTACGGCGGCGGCGCTGGGCGCGTTGCTGGAGATGCGCGGACTGACCGTGCGCATCCAAAAATTCGATCCCTATCTCAATGTCGATCCGGGGACCATGAGCCCGTTCCAGCACGGCGAGGTGTATGTGCTGGAGGACGGCGCCGAGACTGACCTCGACCTGGGGCATTATGAGCGTTTCACGAGCGGCAAACTTTCCCGGCTCAACAGCCTTTCCTCCGGCCAAGTGTACGAGAGCGTGATTCAAAAGGAGCGGCGCGGCGACTATCTCGGCAAGACCGTGCAGGTGATTCCGCACGTGACGAACGAGATCAAGGAACGCATTTACGCCGGCGGCAAGGATGCCGACATTCTCATCACGGAGATCGGCGGCACCACGGGGGATATCGAGGGGCTGCCATTTCTCGAAGCGATGCGGCAATTCGCGCTCGAAGTGGGCCCGAAGGACGTGCTCTTCATCCATGTGACGCTCGTCCCGTTCCTCAAAGCGGCCGGCGAACTTAAGACCAAGCCCACCCAGCAGTCGGTGGCGAAACTGCGCGAGATCGGCATCCAGCCCCACGTGCTCGTTTGCCGCACGGACCACCCGCTGGATAACGATCTGCGCGACAAGATTTCCATGTTCTGCAACGTGCCGGTGAAGGCCGTGATCGAGTGCCGCGATGTCGAGCATTCGATCTACGAACTCCCGCTGGCGTTGCAAAAGGAAGGCATGGACCAGCTC
>JBEENF010000382.1:0-4203 GCA_041192325.1 Verrucomicrobiota bacterium | reverse complement strand
CGTCAGTCGAACTCAGGATTTCCATCCGAAAGGCGAAAAACGTGGACCAAAAGTACGCCGATTAGGGGCAATGTCATTCAGCTGGATCATCCGTTGCCGCCACCCTTGCCGGTTCGTGCAAGGACGTCCCCACTGGTCGACCGCGGCGCTCCGAAGATGATCACGGAAGCCGGTGTGCTTCGTCTCGTGATTTCCACTTTCAGTAATTACGCCGCAGATCCATTCCCTGATACAGCCCGGCCACTTCTTTTTCGTAGCCGTTGAACATCAGGGTGCGTTGCCGGCTGCCCAGCACCCCCGCGCCTATGACGCGTTCGCTCGCCTGCGACCAGCGGGGATGATCCACCTTGGGATTCACATTGGCAAAGAAACCATATTCGTCCGCGGCGCGCACGTTCCACGTGTTGCGGGGCTGCTTCGCGACGAGCTCGAACTTCACGATCGATTTCACGCACTTAAATCCGTACTTCCACGGCACGACCAGGCGCAGCGGCGCGCCGTTCTGATTGGGAATGGGTTTGCCGTAGATGCCGGTGGCGATGAACGCCAGCTCGTGCGTGGCCTCGTCGAGTCGCAATCCCTCGACGTACGGGTAATCGAGGTTTCGCGCGCGCTGGCCGGGGGCAATCTTGGGATCCAGGAAGGTGGTCATCTTCAGGAATTTTGCCTCGGGCAACGGATCGGCCAGCGCGACGAGTTTCGCCAGTGAAAACCCGTCCCACGGAATCACCATCGACCACGCCTCGACGCAGCGAAACCGATACACGCGCTGCTCGATGCCGCCGAGTTTGGTGATCAGGTCGTTGACGTCGATCTTGGAGGGATTGCGGACCAGCCCGGAAATCTCGACGGTCCACGGCTCGGTTTTCCAACCCTTGTTCGCGTTGGGCTTCGGGTCGGCCTTGTCGGTGCCGAACTCGTAAAAGTTATTATAGCTGGTGATCAGATCGTAGGCAGTCGGCTTGAGCGCACTGGCCGGGTACGCGGGATTTTCCTTCGAAGGAAATCCGCCGGTGGCGGCGAGCAGTTCCGGGCCCGCGAGCGCGGCGCCGGCCAAACCGAGCCCGAAGGTTTTCAGAAAATCGCGGCGGGGGCGCAGTTCGTATTCGCGCTCGGGCGTGACGGCGGATTCGGGCAGTTCCCAGGCTTTGGGGGTACGAATAAGCATGATCTTGGGAGGGGGACGGGGGACGGATTATTCCAGCGGCTTAACTATTCGGGGAGTCGGGGTAATTGCGAGCGGGCTTTGCATTTGGCGCGTCGTGGGCTGCGGCGCGCGCCGCCAACCTTCGTTCAACGGGCGGTGGCGCCCCTCCGGATTACCATCGCGCGCGGATTCCGCCGAACACGAGGCGTGGCGTGCCGATATTCACGACGCCGTCGGCGCTGCGGCCGGTTTCGAGGCGGGCGTCGCCGAGGTTTTCTGCGTTCAGGAACAGTTCGGTGTGCCGCCCGAGCGCGCGGCTGAGGCCGAGATCGAGGATGATTGTCTCGCCCAGGATCAGCGTATTTTCGTCGTCCTCGAATTGCCGGCCGAGGCCGCGAAGCCGGGGCGTGAACACCAAACCGCCGGGCGCGCGCCACACGGCGCCGAGCGTCGCGCTCCGACGCGGGACTTGCGCCACCTGCCGGCCGACCAGCCCGGGCGCGACGGATGCCCGTTGCACGGTGGCGTCGTTGAAAAGCGCGGCGACATCGAGGGAAAAAACGGAGCTCGCCTGCCAGCGCGCGGAAAGCTCGATGCCGCGCACGCGCATGCGGTCAAGATTGAGCCGCTGCCGGCCTGCGCCGCCGGCCGCAATCACGCCGAAGAGCGGAAATGTCCCCGGGCCGCGCGCGAGCGTGACATTGCCGACCGCGTCACGGAGCTCGTTCCAAAAGCCGCTCGCTCCGAGCGTGAGCCCCGGTGGGGGTGGAGCTGGGGAGGCGGCGACGGCGGTGGGAGGGGGCGAGGATGATCGCGGCAGAGACCACTCGGCGCCGATTTCGCCGCTGGTGACGCGTTCGGTGCGCAGGGCGGCGTTCGCTTCGGTCACATTGGGTCCCTGGCGGAAAGGGCGGTAGAGCTCATTCAGCGTAGGCCGGCGAAACGCCTGTTGCGCGTTGCCGCGGACGCGCACGCCGGGGCTTGCGGCCCACACCAGGCCGATGCTCGGACTGAACTCCGTGCCGTGGCGATCGGCGTAGTGGTCGTCGCGGAGCATGGCGCCTGTGGCGCGATCGGACTCGCGGCGGTGGCCGTCGGCCTCGTTCCACGCGTCGACCCGCCCGCCCAAGGTAAGCCGTAACGCGGGCGCAAGGGAACGTTCGTGCAGCCCGTAAAGTCCGCCGATGCGCTGCTGTCCGCCGGCGATGCGCTGACGCGCGAACGCGCCATTGACCAGCGTGAAGTACTCGCGCGTCTCGCCACGGACGTAGCGGGCGTCGAAACCGCCGCTGGAGCGCGCGCCGGCAGCGTGTTTCCAGGTGCCGGTCCAGGCGGCGCCAAAGGCAGTCGAAGGAACGGCGTATTGGTCGCTGGCCGGAGTTTCGGTGGTGCGAGTCGCGTTAATTGAGCCGAAGGTGCTGGCGAAGGATTGGTCCTGCGCGTACGCCGTGGCCGTCCAAGCGAAGGCGGTCGCAGGCTGACCGGCGACGGCGAGCGAAGCAAATTTTTCGCGTGATCCGTTCCGCTGATACGGTGTGCCGTTGCCGCGGAATTCCTCGTAGCCGCGCGCGGTCGCGGTGAACTCGAGCGTGTCGCCCAGCGGTTGCCGCCAGCGGGCGGTGAGCGAGCGATGCCGGCTCCACGCGGCGATGTCGATCGGACCCCGGCGTTCCGGCGCGACGAGGGTAAACCCATCGGTGGCAAACGCGCCGCCGAGTAGTTGTGCCACGCCCCGGCCCACCGGAATAGTCACGGCCAGTTCGCCGCTGGCGGTGCCGAAATCGCCGAACGTTGCGGCGGCACGCAGGGTGCCGCGCGACCCGATCATCGCGGGCGTTGAGCCCGCCTCAATCACCGGTTCGAGCTGCACCGGGGCGCTAAATAACTGGATGACTCCACCCAGCGCGGCATTGCCCCACGCGGTGGCTCCCCCGCCGGGCACGATTTCCGCGCGCGCCAGGCCCTCGCGCGGGAGCTTGGTCCACGCCACCCAGCCGCCGAACGGATCGTTGAGCGGCACGCCGTCGAGCAGCACGAGCGAACGACTGGCGCCGCTGGGTCCGAGGCCGCGGAGCGAGACGCCTTGGGCCGTGGGATTGGCCGTAAAGCTGTCGCTGCGACGGAACAGGCTGAAGGCCGGCGCACTGCGCAACACCCCGTCGAGTGTGGTTGTGGGCGCCTGCCGCAGCGCGGCCTCGTCGAACACGGTGACCGTGGCGGCGACGTGCTCGGGCGCCTGCGGGGTGCGTGCGGCCGTGACCACGACGGCCACCAAGGTCGTCGGGTTCCCCGTACCGGACGCGCTGGCGCCATTCTGCCCGGCGCTTGTCCCCGTTACCAAGCTGGCAGTGACTACCGAGGCAACCAAACGAACGATGCAGGAAGGCGGCATGCGCAGCAGGACGAGGGAACCCCGAAAATGGCTCAGCCGGAGTGGCGCGACGGCGCCGCCGGTTCGCGGAAACCCGTGAGGACCCACCGGTTGAGCTCTTTCAAAGCAAGAACGGGCGCTCGCGGTTACGGGGAGAAGCATCGGGAGACGAAACGAAAAGGATAACGTGCCGGTAGAACGAGTCTGAAAAGCCGCACCAACGCCGCGCAGTAAACGGCGCGAGGCGATTATGCTGGGCAACCGTCCCGGCATTTGGGATGGGTGGGACTCCGCGCGCGGCGCGGGTAATTATGTCACTTTGGGAATACAAGGTCATCAGCAGCGGACGCGGTGGGTTCGCCACACCCGTCTTGCTGGAAAAATTTCTGAACGATCTCGGCCGCGACGAGTGGGAAATCATCGATTTCCGCACGGCGCCCGACAACAGCCTGGCGTTTTCCGGCCTGGCGCGGCGCCCCACGCAACGCGATTGGACGCTGGAGGACGCGGCGGCGGCGGCGGCAAAGGTCGAGGCGGAAAAACTCCGCGCGGAGTTCGAAGCCAAATTCAAGGCTGGCGTCGTGTCGGCTGGCGGCGCGGAGGAGCGCGCTCCGAGCTTGATTGAAGAGAAGGCGGCGCCCGAGGACGGCTTCCGCAAACCGGTGGACACGTCCCGCGATTCCGA
>JBEENF010000381.1:0-4216 GCA_041192325.1 Verrucomicrobiota bacterium | reverse complement strand
AAGGCGCCGTGCTCGCGTTCGAGCAATTCCCGGGCGAGCGCCAGTCCGATGCCAACTCCGTTTTCACGGTCGTTTCCACCGGCAGGCGGCGCTGAAGAGCGCGCCGTCGACTGCAGTCGCGCGAGTTGCTCGGCCGTCAGTCCGGCGCCCGTATCCTGTACCCGCAGTTCCACCGCGTCTTCGACCGGCGTTGCCTCGATGCGTACCGTGCCGCCGGCGGCGGAGACTTTGATTGCCTCGCCAATGATTGTGCGCACCGCGCATTCCATGGCATCGCGGTCGGCTCGCACCAGCAGCTCAGGCGAAACCTCTCGTTCCATTCTGACCCCTTGTTCGGCCGCCGTTGCTTCAATCGGTCGAAGCGCGCTCTCCACGACGCTGGCGAGTGCCACCGCGGCGGGGCGATGGGGAAATTTGCCACATCGCAGCCGTGACCAATCGAGCGCATTGTTCAGCAGGTCGATCAGCGCGCGGCCCTGTCGCGCAATGACGGCGAGTTGGATCGCGGCCTGCTCCGGTGGCAGGGATCGGCTCGCGGCAACGAGCGAGCCGAGTGACGCCCGCACGTCGTTTGCCAGAATGGAGGTGAGTCGCTCCCGGTCGCGATTCGATTGCGTGAGGTGGTGGGAGGCGCTCATGAGATCGCCCGTGCGATCAGCGACCTCTCGTTTGAGCCGGGTGAGTTGGGCTGATTGGGACAGATCCTTTTCGTCACGCTTCCGCTGGTCCCGACGCAGGGCGGCAAGGGTCAGAAAGATGGCCTGCAGCGCCAACCCAATGAGCAGCGCCCCGCCTCTGCCGTGCTCCGATGGAAGGACTTGAATCGCGCCGAGTAGAGTCAGGAGGGATCCCGCGCCAAGGCAGCCGAACGCGAGCACGCCAAGAGCCGCGGCGTGACTCCCCCGGAAATGGAGATGGGCAGCGGCGGCGAGGAGCGCGAGGACGGTGAACAGCGCCGCCAAATTAGCCACCTGTTCCGCCGCGGGTATGAATTCCGGCTTCAGCAACAGCGTGGGCGCGGCGAGCGTGGCAATGCCCAGTGCCCACGATAACGCTGCCAGCAGCGTATCCGATCCCATGGCGTAGCGGCGGCTTTCGAGCAGTCCACGGCTGAACTGCACCAGCATGTAGGCGGCGAGCAGCACGAGGCTGACGACCGCGACCTGCCGGGCGATCGTCGGCAGGCTCGTGACCACCAAGGCGATGAAGTGCGTTTTTAGCAGGATCGCCCCGCCACTGGCGGCGAGCCACGCCAGCCCGAGCCAGTAGCCATCATCCCGACCTACCGCGGCTCCGATCGCGTGCGCGATCAGGAGCGCAAACCAAAGCCCGAAGAAAAACGTCAACGGCAACGCCTCCCGTGATTCATACCGGCGAAAATCCTCGGACGATTTCCACACCCTTACACCGTGGGTGGGACGGGTCTCACCAACGACGCGGGCATACACGACGGTCGTCCCCTGGGGGGGCAGGGTGAGCGTAATTGCCGGCACGTGGCTGGCCACGCTACGGACGGGTCTCGGCGTCTGCTGGCCGGTTTGAGCAAAAGGAGCGTTGGAGCTGCTTGCTCCCCCTGGCGGCAGAAAAAATTCCACGCGGTCCAGTTCACGATCCAGAAACTCCAGCACTGCGTTTACGGCGGCCGCTGAATCGTTGGGGAGCGTCAGGCGAAGCCAAATGACACGGGAAGCGCTGGCGGTGGCGGGTTGTTCTACGGTGTTCTCCGGCCGCGGCTGAAACGCGTCCGGGGTGTCGAGGATCTCCCGTAGCGTGGCCGTCGGTTGGGCCGCCGTGTGAAACTCCATGCCACTGCCCGGCAGTTCCTCAAGTCGCTGGCCCGCCGGTTCGCCCGGCGGGGTAAGCGCGCAGTAGATGAGGAGCGCGAGGGCAAGCAGGCCCAGGACCACGGCTGAAAGCCAGATCAGCCGGGGCGGCGGCGGCCGGCTGGCTGCTGATTGATCGGCTGCAGAATACGACACCAAAACCCTGTCATCGTGGGGTTCAGCGGCAGTGAGGCTCCATAAAAAAGAAACCCGACACGCCGGTAAGACGTATCGGGAGAATCCTGAGTGCGTTCTCCGAATAAACGGAGTCGCAGAGCTGGTGAATAGAGGACGTTCGAAAACTCTTAGCCGCCGTTTTTCTTCATTACGTCAGAGATCTTCACGGCCTTCCCGCCCTGACGCTTGCTTTCGTCGGCCGCTTCCATGAACGCCATGATTTCGATCGTTTCATCGAGCGGGACGGGCGAAACGCCCGTCTGGAAGAACTTCATCATCTCCCGGGCCATGAAGGGATACACGCTGGCGCCGCCCGACTTCTGATCCACGACGGACTTGGTTCCGAAAATAGTTACGCGATACGGCGCCGCGGCGGGTTTGCGCAGACCGCGGACTTCGCCGACTTTCCCGCCGGGCCAGACACCCACAACGACATCGGTGTGTTCCGTGTGAACGCGGGAAACGGTTTCGCAGCCCCGACCCATAACGGTGTAAAGCGCTTCCGTGGGGTGAACTCCGTACCAGTAGAGGTCGGGATGATGTTCCTCCAGGGAGCACGGTCCGGTGGAAATCGCGCCCATCAGTTCGCCGAAGCTGCTTTGCTTCAGCTCGATCAGAGAAGGGTAGAATCGCAGGGAGGAACTGCTGAACACCGGGACCTTGGCTTTCACCGCGAGACGGCGAATTTCCAAGGCGTCCTTGAGGGACCCGGCCAGCGGCTTGTCGATAAACACGCGTTTGCCCGCATTGAAAATAATTTTCGCCTGCGCCAGATGGGGGCGGCCGTCGACGCTCTCCAGCATGACGACATCGACGTTTTTGCAGAGCTCTTCGATCGTGTCGTAGATTTTTACCTGGTACTTGTCCTGCAACTCCTTGGTGAAGCCTTCCACCCGCGACCAACTGGTCTCGATGTCCTTGCTGCCGCCCTTGTAAGCCGCCACGACGCGACCGCCGGGCACGTGGTCCTTGTCCTTCGGATCGTTGAAAATACGCGAGAAGACGGATACGTGCGATGTATCCAGTCCGACCATTCCGATGCGCAATTCCTGCGCGGAGGTGGAAATCGCCAGCGCTCCGAAGAGGGCGGCAAGGAGGAGTCTTGGGTTCATGGGCTAGATTTCTGGGCTGGGGGGATGAGACACAAGGGAATTTCCGGGCACCCACGCGCTGTTGCGGCACGTGGCCAACTGCGCAGCGAGGGAAACCAAGACTACCGCAGGCCGTCGATTTTGCGTTGGATTTGCGCCGACTGCGCCTTCGCTTCCGTCAGCGGCAGTCCCGCCTTCATGCCCGGCCGGGTATGCTTCGTCGCGCCGAGCCACGCGTCTTTAAGCAGCGTCTGCTGGGTGGTCACCAGCTTCAGAATATCGGAGCCGCGTGGATGCGTCGCCATCATGGCGGCCGCATCGGGAAGACCCGCGATATCCCGCGCCCCGAGGTAGCGAAGGATTTCGCGCGCAATCTGCCAGTGTCCGGCGTCGTTGGGATGAATGCCATCGCGGGCAAAAAAGAAATTGGGGTTCTCGCGGCGGCCGGCTTCGAGCGCCTGTTGCATGGGAAAATGCGCGTCGACGACTTCCCATCGGGCGCCGCCGCGCTGGTCCAGCAGCCACTCGGAATAACGATCGAGTACTGGGGCGTAACCGGCTCTCCCGCCCTTTAGTTCATCGTAAGGCGCGGGGGTGACGTGAATGAGCCGCGCGCCTGTCGCCGTGACCTGATGGTGTAAGCGCTGCATGCCGTCCCGAAATTTTGCGAACCGGTCCTCAGCCAGCGGCAGATAAATTCCGTCGTTCATGCCATAGCAGGCGAAGACGAGATCGGGTTTCGACTGCGTCAGCACCCGCGTCAGTCGCTCATGCAGGTCTGGCCGCGGAAATTTGCCCCCGGCATGACCTTCCTCGGACAAGCCGGACACGGTTTCGCTTGGCAAACCCAAGTTGAGGAAAGAAAGGCGGTGTCCGGGATGCCGGGTAGCAAAATACGCCGCCACGTCCCGCACGTAACCGCCGCTATAGGTGATGCTGTCACCCAGGAATACCACCTGCTGAGTTTTTGGCGGAAGTGCCGCGACCCCGGCTGCATCGACGGCGGCCGCGGTCGAACTCGCGAGCGCCAACGCGCCGAGCCACACCCACAGATTACGACTTGGCCATCGTGGAAAACGTCTCAGGCGCATGAGTTCAACAAGGCGAAGTAGGCGGGGTTGGCCA
>JBEENF010000380.1:0-4216 GCA_041192325.1 Verrucomicrobiota bacterium | reverse complement strand
GAGGGTCGTATTACTGAGCCCATGACCCCCTTCGCTCACCATTCGGCGAGACGCAGTATCCGACTAACCCCGGCATCCATCACCTCGAACCCGCGCGCCGGTCGCTGTCGAGGCGCAATTCGATTTTTGCGCGACACGGAAAATTTTTCGCGCACCCGTTAGTAGATCTCTCTGCTTCGACCGTCTTTCCGGCAGGCGCCGGCAAGCGGAACCGGGAGTTCAAGCGCGGACGGAATCCGAGTGGAGACCGGGCCGGCCGGGGCATGCGGCTTGCGCGAAGGTCCGGCCCGCGCTCGCCGACGGGCGACGGGTTTAGCGAATCTCCGCGAGTGTCAGATTGATGACGCCCATGTGATAGCGTTGGTGCTGCGCGATCCCATCGGCGTAGTAGGCGACCATCACGTGCCCGCCGGCGAGTTCGACGGCGTCAGGATAACCGCAGTCGCCGGTGTCGAGCGCGATCAAGCGCTGGGGCGAACCCCATGTCCTGCCGCCATCCCGGCTGCTGCGCGCATCGATCCCGCGATTCCCTTCCGTGCGATTGCCGTAGGTCAGCAACACGCGACCGTCGCTCAACTTCAGCAGATGCGCGGACGACACCGGCGCCACGTCGAGCACGCCGACGTGCTGCCATGTTCTCGCGTCGTCGTCGGAGGAGAAGACGTCCAGGTCTCGGTCGCGGAAGCGGCGGGCCGCGTTCAGCCAGCGGCCGCCGCCGAGGTGCAGGATGGCGCCTTCGCAATGCTGGTCCTTCACCACCGGCGCAAATTCGGCCCAGGTCCGCCCGCCATCGCGGCTGCGCGCTGCGTACACGTGCCCCTCCCGGTGCCCGCGCGCGGTCGGGGCAAAGGTGAACGCATAGGTGCCGGCAACCAGGTCCCCGTTCGCCGCGAGCTGGATATCGCCAAACGGCACGTGCCAGCTGAAGTCGGCCACGGCCGGCATCACGAACCCGCCCTGCTCCCACGACTTGCCTCCATCGCGGGAGATCGAAACGACGGTCTGGATCGTTCGGCTCTTTGGATTGCGGCGCGGCGCGATGTCGTCCCAGCCGTTGGTCAAGACCACGAGTTCGCCGCGGGCGTTCAGGCCGGCCGCATGGTTCATCCGCACCGTTTGCGGCGCATGCTGCGTCACCGTGCTCTGCCGCTTCCAGAACCGGCCGTCCGCGCTGCCCCAGCAGTCGATGTCCCCTTCCGTATATCCATGGTTGGGCTGGTTGAAAACGAGGGCAACAAAGGAGCCGTCCTTGAGTGTGACGAGGTTGGGCCACGCGCACACGTTGTCGATGGCCAGCAGGCGCCGCGGGATGCCGGCGTCTGTCAAGGTGGCCGGAGACTTCACCGGGAGGGCAGGCAGCAGTTCGGCGCGCGCCGGCGACAGGGGAAGCGCGGCCGAAAGCAGGCCGAGCGCGAGGGGCAGGAGGGATTTCATGCGCAGAGTATCGGGGGAACAGATCGCAAGTCCACGGCGCCGACCGGTCCAGGCGGCGCGGGCGGCGGTCAGCGCCCGCCCGCCAGTGCCGCAATGTCCGTTGCGGACAGCGCCTGGCGGAACAGCCGTACATCTTTCAGCGTGCCTTTGAAATAGTCCGACTGCCCGAAACCGATCTGCAGCGGCACGGCGTTCGACAGCGTGAACTTCGCGGGATCGAACTCGGATGAGCGGGCGACGGATTTCCCGTCGACGTAGAGATTGAGCCGGTTGCCTTCGCGCACCGCGGCGATGTGTCGCCACCCCGCCGGCAACTCCTGATCGTACGTCGCGCTCCGGCCGGCCTCGAAGGAGAGGACGTGACCCGACGGCAGGGTGCCGGTGAAGAGTTTGCCCTGGAAAACTGCCATCGACCACGCGCGGCGGTATTGGACGTTCGGGGTCGTGTCGACGCGGCCCTGGGAGGTCCAGCGATTGTCGCCATCGTAGCGGTAGATCTCGGCGAGCGGCAGCGTGCCGACGTAAAACTTGCCGTTGTACATGTTGGGTCCCATGACCTCCTCGGCGTTGCCGAGCCGGCCGGCGCTGACCCACTTGCCGTCTCCTTCGTTCCGATACACGGTGCCGAATTCCCACGTGCCCGCCAGATGCTTCCCCTGATAGATGCCTTGGCCGTAGACTTGGGTGGAGTTGCCGAGCTTGCCGGTGTGCGTCCACTTCTCGCCGTCGAAACGGTACACCCCGCCCTCGTCGTAGCCCGAGGCGTAGATCGCCCCGTCCCGCACGATCAAGCCCTCCGGCCGCATGCCGCCGGGCGAGCCGAGGGAAGTCCACTGCGTGCCGCCTTCGTAGCGAAAGAGCCCGGGTTGGTAAAAACCTGTGACGTACAGTTTTCCCCGGAAAACGGCCATGCCGTTCACGCCGTCGATCCCGAGAATTTGGCCGAGATCCACCCATTTGCCGTTCTCATAGCGAAACACTTTTCCGCCGATATGATGCGCGAGCGTCGGTTCGAGGCCGGAGTAATGCAGCAACACGCGCGAGACGCCGACGTAGAGCTGGCCGTTGTAGCTGGCCATGGCAGTGACGCCGTTGCTTTTCCACGGCGCGCCGAGATCGTCCCACTTCTCGCCGCCCGCGTAACGATACACGTGACCCTGGTCGTCGTTGGTGCGGCCCTCGACCGTGCCGGCATACAGATTGCCCTGATGCACCGCCAGGGAGTGGATGAAGATCGCCTTGCCCGGCCGGCCGCGATCGGTCCACGCGGCGTCCTGCTGCGCCTGGTCGATGCCGAAATGAAGATTGCGGTAGTTCGCCTGGCTGCCGGTGCCGGCATTGTGCTGGATCGCGAGATTCAGCCCCGTGCGTTTTTCCGGATCATATTTGCTCACGAGGTCGCCCAGGCTGTCGTCGAGTTCCTTGTCCGTGTGCGCCCAGAGGGCGACGGTGAAGTCGCCTTTGCCCAGATCGAGCGCCGGGGACGACGGGACCTCGATGCGACTGGACCGGCCATCGAAGACCGCGCCGTCGAGGGTGAAGCGGACCCCATGTGCGACGCCGTGGCTGCCGCCGGAAACATCGCGGGCGTTCTCCTGCAGCGGCCAGTGAGCGGCGAGCCGGGGATCGGTTGCAGCACGCGCGATCACGCCGGTGAACGAGGGCAGAGCCAGACAGGTGAGGGCGACCAGGAACGGACGCGATGGATTCATGGGGAGATCGGTTGAGTTTTGGGGGGAGATGGGCGCCAGGCCCGAGGCGACCGGCATACCGCCGCGCAGCTTTGGCGGGCGCAAGCGGGCCGTCAAATTTTTGAGCGCAGAACCTCGGGTGGCGCCGACGGTGGCGGGCGCGATCCCGCTGGTTTCGCGGGCGCGCACGCGGCGGAGATTAGGCTGCCTACCTCCGGGCGCCGAAGGATTTTTGGGGCAATTCCGCGACCGGTCGCGGAATTGCTACCGGGCGGCCAGGGTCAGCCGTAATTCCCGGAGGTCCATCAACCCGTCCACCAGCGGCCCCGCGGGCTTCAGCGTGATTTGCTGCCGGCCGGCTGCGAGCCGGATCCGGCCGATGTTAGCCGTCTTGAAGGATTCCCAGCCGCCACTCGGCGCGACGCGACCGTTCAGCGGTTGATTCCCGGCAGTGAGAGTGAACGCGCCGTTGGCCGACTTGTCGCTGACGGACCATTCCATCTGCACCTCGTACTCGCCGGCGTTCGCCACCTCGATGTCCCAGACCACGTGATCGGCGGCGGTCCACCAGCCGAATGCCTTGAACTCCGGCATGTATTTGATTTTCGGCCCGAACGGCGTGGCCGCCGCCGCGGGGAGCACCACGGCGCCGTCACTCGAGGCCCGCACCAACCGCGGCTCATTGCCCGCCACCCGGGTCGCGGGTTTCGCGGTGTTGACCGAGCCGCCGCTGCTGCGATGGCCGGCGCCGGCGACAAAGGCCACGAGGTCCGCCATGCCTTGCACATCGACCGCGCCTTCCAAGCCGTCCGGCATCAACGAGCGGCGGGTGCTGGTGATGGATTTCAAACCGCTGCGCAGAATTACCTGCTCGTTGCCATCCAGGCCCATCAGCGTGACGCTGTCGCCGGCCTCGCCGGAGAGCATGCCCGCCATCGTGCGGCCATCGGTGGTGGTCGCCGTATGGAGCAGATACTTGTCCTCGAGGGCGCGGTTGGGATCGAGAATGTGCGTGACCAAATACGGCCGGCTGCGATCAGCCAGGCCCGTGAGATCGGGTCCGATGGCGCGACCGCCCGCTTCGGGCAGTT